>CAYQTY010000169.1:0-3249 GCA_964420535.1 uncultured Leptolinea sp.
CAGAATTAGCCTCTGAAAATGCTCGAATTGTTATTTTGAATGGTACATCAACTGAAGGTTTAGCCAACAGATTCAAAGAGTATCTGGAGGCGTCAAACATTCAGGTGCAAGGGACTGGAAATGTTGAACCAGGTTATTCAGGGATTTTCCTGATCAACCATACAGGAAAGGAGCATACAATAAGGTTCCTTTCACAGATGATGAATATTCCGGAAACTAAAATATTAAACCAAGATGCAAAAAACAGCGATGCTGATATCGATCTAATCATTGGCGAAAACTGGGAGAGTCAATTTTCACTTCCATAACAGAATTACTCAGCTAAAACTGTTTTGTCTATCTCGGATGGAATATTTTACAAAGAGGAGTTGATATTAAGAGTAATAAATCAGAACAAAATATCTCCGCGCTTCAACCGGGTAACGGTAACCACGAAGATCAGTGACGGAGAAATATAGCACAATCTGCCAGCGTTTATATTCAGGGTTAGACCCACAGCAGAATCAGCAGAAACAGCGGCACCAGCGATAAAGAAGATAAAGTGCAGTTCTTTAACAGCCTGCAGGATCAATACACAGTACGCGGCTATAAAACAGTGACCATTTCCACGTGTGCTTCTAGAGAATAAATCCCGTACGCAAAAATGTGATCACCTACACCTGTCAACCATAATACGGGCTGAATAGGTTGACATTTCCCGATCATGTATCCGGTATGTATTACTCTATTTGATGAAAGTCAATGTAACTGTTTATTCCCAGTATACCTATGGCTACCAACGGGATAATGGCATTCAAATGTATGACTATGATTCCGCCATCCGGTTGTCCCATCTTGTGAATAACACTAAAAATATTACCAAAGCCTATAACGGACTGGGTGACTGCATCTATAAGACAAGCATTAGAGAGACGAACATTCACAAGCTGGATTTTTGAATACCGGATTGTCTCAGGTTCAGGCGGATGATACAAACACAGATTTGTATGATATAAAACGCCTCCGCACTATTAGAACTACCAATCAAAACAATAAATGCCGTTTTCCGAACATGCCATACAACATATCCGCGGTATGCGCGCATACTAGAACGTATTTATTATGCTGTGGATGTAGATGTTGTGGGTTCGAAACCCATAAACCACCCAGGTTAAAGAGATTGATCCCAAAAGGTCAATCTCTTTATTTGTTTAATTATTACAGAAAAATCAGTTATGGAATAAAAAAGACATAAAAACCAATGTTGTAATATACTTTTACATAATATATAAACGATCTCCATCATATCTCTAAAACAGAGAATTACATAATGACCTACCAATCCGGTGACATCATACTGAATAAATATCGAGTGGATACACTCATTGGAGAAGGCGCCTGTGGCGAAGTCTATCGGGTCATAAAGACGTCCGAAAAAGCACAGCGGGCGATTAAAGTGTTTTCACAGGGGACGATTGGAACAGGGAACCTGGGATTTTATAATTGCCGTCAACGGTTCCGGTTCGAATACCAGTTAGCCGCCAGATTAAATTCACCTGATCCTAATACGTACTTATTGCAGCTTTATGACTTTATTGATACAGCAGAGTGTATGGTTCTCGAAATGGAATACGCACCCGGCGGTAGTTTACGCGGAAAAATGCTTTCTTATACGCAGAAAGGGATCGCGTATCCCCGAGAAAAAGCTTTACGGGTGGCCTGTGACGTTGCCATCGGTCTGGGGACTCTTCACCGTGCGGGTATTGTGCATCACAATCTAAAATCATCCAACATTCTTTTTAACTTGAAAGACCGTATTATTTTTTCCGATCTTGGCATGGCTCAAGGAATAGGGCAGATCAGTTCTTCATCTATCCCGAATTATTCAAAACCAATACAGGATATTGATGGATCTTTCAATTTAGATAGGCGCCTCGCTTCTGATTTCGCAAGCCCCACATCCGATATTTATTCGTTGGGGCATATTTTGTTTGAGATGATCACCGGGAAGGACTACGGAAAACTTCCCCCTCATTCGCGCTTAAGGGATTTTATTCCGGGAATAAATCCATCACTAGACGATCTTTTGTATAGCATGATGCACGAAGCAGCCGGTTTGCGAGATCTTGACGCCCCAACGGTTGCCCAGGAATTGCAACATGAGTTGGAAATAGAGGAACAGGCGCAGCGTGAAATTCTGTCAAGAAAGTATGATGAATTAGCCGAATGGGAGCGCCTGAAAAACGCGGAATTGTCGCGCCAAAAAACGGGCTCTATTAACCAACCGACAAAACCCGTATCGGAATTTAAGGAAAAGAATAAGACGGTACCCGATCAAGAAATAATATTTCCCCTGAAAAATGGAATTGAACTACCCTCTAACATAAACGACATTACTCCCATAGAAAGTGGGAAAAATGCCATAATCGCTAAAAACCAAGAAGAATTTATTGAAAATCCCGAAAAAGAAAAGGAAGCTTCGCGATCTTTCAAAAATGGACTGACCCTAACAAAGAAGGGGATGGCCATTCTGATAATAGCCGTTATAGCCATCATCGGCGGTGAGTATGCATATTGGAACCTTTATTTACCTGAAGATGATGTAAGGCAAACTGAAAGTCCCACTAAATCTCTCACAATACCTGCTACGACTCATGTATCAACTTCTTTGCCAAATTCCACCAACCCGGCAGCGGAAATGCCGGTTATGACAAATGCAGGCTCAACTACACCTGAAGTTCCAGCCCCTTCCATAATTCCTCCCGCCGGACAGTCAGAGCCGTTTGTCGTTCAAAGCACTGTAACCTCATCAGAAATTTATTCCGCCGCAAATCCGGGATTTGAAGATACCTCTGCCTGGACATTAAAGATTGGTGATTCGCATATTTTGGGAAAATATACCAACGAATGGTCCAGCGAAGGAGCAAACAGTTACAAGATTTACATGCTCGGCGATGCGAACTATGAATACTGCTTCATCTCTGGTATTCGCACAACGATCAACCAGAATGTGGATCTGACAGATGTTGACGAAGTGTTATTTGACCTTAATCTTAAACCCGCCAGTGTCATGAAAGATTCAAAGGGTAATCCAGTTATAGCCAAAGCTGTAGCCTTTGTTGATGGAGAACAACTGTATATATCTGTTGAAAACGCTGACCGGCAACAGTTGAACCAGAAACTCTTGTTAAATAAGCTCTACTCGGGAAAACACGATTTAAAAATCGGTCTCATGACAACATTTGATTTTTGTGTCAAAGGTAGAAATGA
>CAYQTY010000169.1:3259-7545 GCA_964420535.1 uncultured Leptolinea sp.
CACCCACCAGTGATTTTTAATGTACTTAAATAAGTTGGCTGAATGTATCAGATACCAATGATGCTTCTACTAATTGAATTATCCTGGATTTATTTCGGGTAATTTTCGCTTGTTGTTTTTTCAAAGAAGAAAACTTTACTGGCATGTGTTGTTCAATATTGGCAATATATGACTTTGAAAAAAAGCCTGTAGAAGCAGGAATTGATCCCAGCACCATTGGGTCAATGCACTTATTTATTAGAGTGGTAACGTCGGAGACATATTCTCCCGGGAAGATTCCCAGATTCCCTATTGTTTTTCGCCCGAAATTGATGAATCGGTTGCAAATCGTGTCTAATTTCCAATGGGGCACAGAAATAGAGAAAAGGCTGGCACGGTTTTCCTGTATATCCGTACAAATGTCTTCCATATCATCCATCAATTGAGTAAACGTGCCAAAACCAAAAAGTGCAATTGCCTGTTCCGACGACAGAGTACCCGCGGCCAGATACCCGTCTGTAAGAACAGAGGTGCCGCCCTTTTCGAAAGTTATTCCCAGAATATCCTTTTCAAAAGGAGATATTCCTGATGACACTAGATCAAGGCTTTTAACCTGCGCCGTATGAATGGTTAGAAGACTCTGGTATACCTGTGGAAAGCTTTGTCTGTCCCATTCTGATTCTATTATTTGAATTAATGAGTTGATGATTTCCTCATTTTTATTTAAAGGCTGAATCGTTTCACCTAATAGGCGATTTCGGAATCGTTGATTGAAATTTTTCTTATCAGGTAGTGAAACTTCCGAGGAATCAAGATAATTGTCTGTATATGGATAAAGCATGGAATACGCAAACAGGGATGGGGTGGTTCGAACTGGCAACCCGAGTAAAAGTTGGATGAGGTTGGCCGTTATGATGTTACGCCCGGCTTGATAAATATCCGAAAATGGAATGTCCGGGTCAAATTCTCTCGCCATTTGGAAAAAGGAGCGTGCTGATTCCCTCATCCCGGATTTTTCAATAAAATTTACTTCGTCAGGATAGATAAAGAACAATTCTTTAGTAAGTTTTAATAAGTTAGTTCGAGCATTCTCCCTGAACATTTTTATCTCTTCAACATCAGAGATTATGTGTTTCGCCGCGTTGATCAATTTAGTAGTTTCTTCATCAATCTTTTTATCATTAGCTTTTTGAGTATCCTGTGAGTAAAAAAGGGGAAATAGAGGAAATTGGGTTCCGGTATCCCACCATACTTGTTTGTAAAAATCAACTAAACTTGAAACCTTATAAGGATTCGCAGAATTTTCATATATGTTATTGTCAGAATTTAAAACAGATTTAGCTTCTGTCATTGCCATTGTTTTACGTACCTGTTTCATGTAGTTTTGTAACTATATACGGAGAAGCAGGGTTTTAGTCTCAAGTTCGTTTACCAATACTTTTCCAGATACCAATCAAAACCCTAACTTAAAAATATCAACCTAACAATTCTGTTTGTGATAATAAACAGATTTCAAACGATAATATGATTTATACAAATCTCATTTTAATGGGGACTTATTTATGGATGATTATCAGGTTGAACAAAAAAAAGATCATGAAGTACCTTCTGTATCTAAATCAGATGATCAAATATGGCGGCAGTTTTATGAACATTCATACGCTGTACAATTCAAATGCCCACAATGTGGTTCTGATTTTGATATTGACGGGTGGTTTTTTAAATTTGAACCCGTCCGCTGTTCAAAATGCGGTTTGAAGTTTCAAGGATTGTTCGGACGTGTAATGTCCTCGTCTTCTTCCTCTTCAGGGCAAATTGACCTGGAAACATTTGAAGGTGACAAGGGCGCTGTATCCATACCAGGTGGCTCTTACAACTTAACCTCAATCATCGAGCATATAATTCTGATCCTGTATATGGATAGAGACCAAAAGAATCCGGTTCCATTTGGTTTAATCGACTATTTTGCACAGAAACCAAGGTTCCTATATTTCGGAAAATCAGAGCAAATCTCATCCAACCAACAAAAGCCAAAATCCATTTTTGCCACACTGTTTTCATAAAAATCTACATATATTAACTAAAAAACCGCCCGAAATTGGGCGGTTTGCTTTTTGTTAAAGACCTGCAGGCCTCAAACCTTTATAAACCTGAATTCCACCGATAGTTCTTAATATGGTTTCAGCCGGTTTTCCAATAACGTCTGCCAACTGATTGGGGGACATCGGTGAGTTACCATGAGCAATAAAAATCCGGAACACCGCGTCCACCAGGGTAGTGTGATTTGTCAGGAAATCTTCCTGCCTGGCACAATGAGACATAAGGGTATCCTGCAACCCGTCTACAATTTTTACTTCTGCAGTAACAGGGTCAACCCAATCTATCTTGGTGCTCTCTTCAATGTTTTCAAAAGCAGCCTGATGTTCCTGGCAAAGGCAACTATGTAAATAAATACGCCAATTACCGTCGTGGGCCATCCACCATTCGAAATCAATATGGAAGGGGGTGTCAGCTGTTGGTTTTACGAGGCTAAATTTTTTGGTCTCCACCATGTCAACTCTCTTCTTCGGTATCTGCCATACGGAAGTACAAATCTCCCATATGATTTGACCAGGGGCGATTCTGCAAGATAGATAAGATCAAGCCAGGCGGGCAGCGACGGATCAGATTTATGGCCGAATACAATTCTTGAACGTGCACATGCCCCTGGGGATTTAGCTTTGCCTGTTCTTTCATGACCTTTTTCAGAGATGTTTCCAGTGGTTGACGTCCGTAGTTACCTGTATTCCATACTGTATCCAATGCGTCTATGTCAGGAACGGCTACGACCATTCGTTCATCGTAGGTACCGCTGACTAACTGTTTAAGCATGGCAAAAACGATACCACCGTCCGCGCCAATCAGTGCTGTGCGAATCCATTCACGATTTGGTTTTCTTTTACCCGCCGAGATCAATACTTCACCAGGTTTATTGCCCCTGGAGATAGTAATATAGTTACCAGGAATAAGTTCTAGAGACTGATACCAATCTCTTAATCCATAGACGTATTTATTCGTACGAACAACCCAACCAGAAATATCCTGATTTGTTTCCGTGTCAATAAACTTAAATTGGACGCGTGGGGCTTCGTAAGCAGATGGAAATAACTTGCGTATCGCCCGGGTCATTGGCAGTGTGCCAGCCCTCCAATGAGGATAAATTAGACTGATTGTAACCTGATCTGGTTTGTTTGCTTTACCCGAATCCGGTTCCAGTTCATCAATGACATTCTTCATTAGCTGATCCATCAGTTCAGGATCTGCTGGATCGGGATTTGCTATTGTGCTGGTATACCGAAGTGTAACCGGCGCTTCACGTACTTCTTCGGGCTCTAATCGATGCAGGAACCAGAGCGTCTCTCCGGCAGGGCCAACTTCGTCAAACCGTTCATCTTCTTCGAGAGCCAAATTTAACGAAAATTCCGTTAATTTCGAATTTACATCGGTTGGTAGCTCAATTTGTTCCATCAGATTGCGGGTTGGAAGAGGTCCTCCGCCGCTCATATCGAGAACAGCTTCTACCAGATTTAAATGGCCAACATTGATATCAACCAGCAATGCTCTGGGGAACCACCTCCCGGCAATACGGACAAGATCTTCAACCGTTTCAAAATTCTCGGTCAATATGGCTTCTATTTCCTCGCCATACTGTTCATAGACCGAGTCAGCCTGGAACATAGGATCACTCTCGTCAATTTTGAGAGGCTGGTTTAGAACATGGTCTTTTAGCCCGGCAGCAAACATCTTTGTCTCAGAGCCGCCGAAATCCAATGAGATAACGTCAAATTCTGGCATACCGGGATTATTCGATTTGCGAATTGAAGTAACAGTCCCTTTTTTCCAGTCCAATGCCGGGAACTGCAATACATCTTTTTCTTTGTACGTACCGTCAGGTTGATACCGGACACCTTCCGAAGGTTTTTGATTGACTAGATTCTGTATCTCTTTTTCTATTCGCTTTGAAATCAAAGCTCTTGTAAGTTCTTCCGCTGTTTGAGGTAGTTCGATTTCTAATAGATGATTGTAAAGAAATTCCAGATCTTGATCTGTAAATTCAAAATTACGCCAGTAATCTTCATGCAAGGTCAGGCTTTTTGATCCCATCAGTTTATTCTTTTTCTCCCAAAGAGACAAATATCAGGCAAATTATTATACCGTAGCTTAATACGCATCAAGGATATGTATTTTCAAGCCATTGAACAGGATTAACTTTAACACCATTTACCCACACCTCAAAATGAAGATGAGGGCCTGTCACCCGGCCTGTA
>CAYQTY010000170.1:0-7494 GCA_964420535.1 uncultured Leptolinea sp.
TTGGGCGTATCATTGATGCCCCAGAAGAATTTTGTCGAGACCAGGTAGCTGCCCCTGCGCCAGCCGAGTTTCTTTAATGCGGCGCCCATCACCTCTTCAGATAGCCCGCCCGCGTAATTCTCCGCGTTGTCAAAGAAATTGACACCGGCTTCATACGCGGCTGACATGGACTCCACGGCGGAGTCTACACCCACCTGGTTGTGAAACGTAACCCATGAACCCAGTGATAATTCACTGACTTTAATACCGGAACGTCCAAGATGACGGTAATTCATTCATCCACCTCCTAAACAGATAATGGTAAAAAAATTGTATCATTTTCCTGTTTTAAAGCATCGCCAGCGTAGGTATTGTAAAAACTTATACCATCTACTATTTGGCGGATCATTAGGGTAAAATTGCGGCTTGTCTGTACTTCTATATTTATTCTGGTTTTCATCCATTTTTTCTCGTCACATATCAACGGTTATAATCGGGTAAGAAATCCGTAGAACATATTGCAGGGGAGCGATATCTTTGATCGTCTGGAATTTCAACCCATACGCAATTGCGTTGCTTTTGACCGGAGGACTTTCATTTTTTCTTTCGGTTGTGTTGTTTTTACGTTGGAAAAGCAGAGAGTGTTTGCTCCTCGGATTTGCTATGGTATGCATTTCCGAATGGAGTTTCTTTGTCGGCCTTGAAAGTGCAATTCAGGTTGAGGAATTAAAAATATTATTTGCCAAACTCAGTTACTTTGGCGTGGTGAATTGTCTTCCCTTTGTTCTCATATTTGTCTTGCATTATTTCGACGCCCGCATAAAGCTTACCCGGGTGAAAAAATTCGCGTTATGGATTATTCCGGCTATTGCGTATTATCTGGTGCTCACAAATGACTTTCACCATTTGATCTGGTCCGGGTTTGTCACCCCGCCGGATGCGGCATATCAAACCCTGGTTTATCTCAGGGGGCCACTCTACTGGCTCCAGGTTTCCTACAGTTACGTCATCGTTGTGTTAATGATGGTTATTTTGTGGGTTAAATACCGGCGATCCAGATTTACCATCTACCGAAATCAGGCTCTGATCGTACTGCTGGCGATTTTGCCACCCATTTTCTGTAATTTTCTCTACATGCTGCGTATTCCGGGTATTAGGTATCTTGACCTGACCCCGTTCGGTTTCTTCTATACCGGAGTTCTTCTATTCATAGGATTAAATAAATTCAGATTACTGGAAATCGCACCCGTAGCGCGCGAATTGCTGTTTGATGATCTCCCGGATGGAATACTGGTGATCGATGATGCTAAGCGCCTGGTGGATATCAATAAAACGGGAAGAAGTTTTCTTAAATATCCGGAAGATAATTGGATGGGGGTATCCATATCAGAAGGAGTGGTGGACGTTCCCGGTTTGTTTGAAAAATTAAACCCGAAGCTATCTTTTTCGTACGAGTCTGCTCTGGATGATATCAAGACAATTGAAATTGACGGGCGGGTTATCCAGACAGACGGGAATAGATTCACAGGTTGGATGGTCACACTTCGCGACATCTCATTCCGGAAGGAGATACAACGGAATGAAGTTGAACGCCGGCAATTTGCAGAGGCTCTGCGTGACGTGTCACTGGCGATAAACAGTTCCCTTAATCTTACTGAAGTGCTTGAACGCATCCTTTCGAGTGTTTTTCAGCTTTTTCCCTGCAATATGGCGAATATCTTGTTGGTAGAAGATGGGATTGCGCATGTAGAAGCCTTTCACGGGTACATCAGCAAAGACGAACAGGAATGGGTGCGTACGGCTACATTTAAAGTGGAAGACGTCTACAACCTGAAGATGATGCGCGATACCGGAAAACCCATGTTTCTCGCCGATACCAGGAAAGTGGATTATTTTCTCAACCCGAATGTGTTCAGTTACATGGGCGCACCCATCAAGGTAAAGAATAAAGTTATCGGTTTCTTAAACCTGGATTCTGATAAAACGAATTCGTTTCAATCTGAAGAAGAATGCGACCGGTTAAAAGCGTTTGCCGATCTGGCTGGCATCGCCATTGATAATGCCCGCCTGTACCAGAAGATGGCGGAAAACGCGATCATGGATTCACTGACAGGTATTAATAACCGGCGAAATTTACTTACGATCGCAGAGAAGGAATTTGAACGGTCACGCCGTTACAACACCCCCATTTCCATCATTATGCTTGATCTTGATAACTTCAAATTGATCAACGACACCCGCGGCCATCAGGCAGGTGACATGGTACTGGCCGATGTGGGGAAAACGCTTTCCACATTTATCCGTAAGATCGATACGGCCGGACGTTATGGTGGTGATGAGTTCTGTATCATCCTTCCCGAAACCGGTCTTGATGATGCCCGGGCGGCGGCTATCCGGCTGTTGGATGAATTCCACAGGGTAAAAGCCCCGAAATTGAACAAAATCGATCACCTGCAGGCAAGTATGGGGGTTGCCTGTAAAAATGAAAACACGGAAACCCTGGAAGAATTACTGGCCAAAGCAGATCAGGCGCTTTACAAGGCCAAGAATCTTGGCCGTAACCGGGTAGAAACTGTCTGATCAGGCGCCGCTTAGCACCGAACCGATATCGCTGACACTGTAAAAAATATGATCTGGTTCGCGTGTCTCAAATGCTTCCGGATCATTAAATCCCCATGTTACTGCTCCAAAAGCTATGTCCATTTTCCTGGATGCTTCCATATCGCGGATCTCATCACCGATACTGATCACATCCGCCGGGTCAACTTTTAATTTCTTGAGTACCCGTTGAAAACGTTTCTTCTTTCCCAATAACGCGCTGCCGCACTCAAAGTGACTGAACAAAGCCGCGTTCTCACCCAATACCCGGACCACGTTATCATACGAATTTGAACTGACCACAACAAGAACCATCCCCATCCTGGCGAGATCCTGGATCAATGTTTCAATCCCATCAAAGAGGGTGATCTGGCTGATATTTTGCGACATCTGATTATTCACATTCCGCCCGACAAAAGGTAGCCGCCACATGGGGAAACGAAAGTACTTCAGCAATTCAGGCATCGACATCTTGCGTAGTTCACGCAATTGTTCAGATGATACACGTTCGAGGTGATACTTTTCCGCCAGTTCGTCCAGTATGCTCAGAAAGAAAGGGAATGAATCAGCCAGGGTTCCGTCGAAATCAAAAATGGCAACTTTATATTTCATAGTGTGGTCTTATTGTTGTTTGGATATTCCGGATTTTTGTCTTAAAATCAATCTCAGTTCAGAAAAGATTTTATCAGAAACAAACTGGAAAAACCGTAAAAATCCATTTAAATAATTGTAAAGATATGGAGAGACGATGAAAGCTGCCGTTATTGAGAAATTTGGACAACCCATTCATGTGCAAAATGTTCCTGATCCGACACCGGCAGATGACGGTGTGGTGATCAAAGTGATTGCCACCGGCCTGTGCCGCAGTGACTGGCATGCCTGGATGGGCCATGATACCGATGTTGTTCTTCCCCATGTGCCCGGGCACGAACTGGCCGGCGAGGTGACGGCAATCGGGAAAAATGTGCATAACTGGAAGAACGGCGATCGGGTGACCCTGCCATTCGTCTGCGCGTGCGGCGTGTGCCCGCAGTGCCAATCCGGCAATCAGCAGGTGTGTGACCATCAGTTTCAGCCGGGGTTCACCCACTGGGGTTCCTTTGCTGAATACGTGGCTATCGGCCGCGCTGATGGCAACCTGGTTCGCCTGCCTGAATCGATGGACTATGTAACCGCGGCCAGCCTTGGCTGCCGGTTTGTTACCTCATTCCGTGCCGTTGTGGAGCAGGGGAAGGTGGCAGCCGGGCAGTGGGTGGCGGTTCATGGCTGCGGTGGTGTGGGCCTTTCAGCTATTATGATCGCCAGCGCGGCTGGCGCCAGTGTGGTGGCTATTGATATTTCAGATGACAAGCTGGCACTGGCTAAGACACTGGGCGCGACAGTGGTGATCAATTCAAAGAAAACACCGGACGTGGTGGCTGCCGTAATGGATATTACAAAGGGCGGCGCGCATGTTTCAATTGACGCGCTGGGTAACCCGACCACATGTTTCAACTCGGTGGCCAACCTGCGAAAACGCGGCAAACACATTCAGGTCGGGTTGATGCTTGGGGGGCAGAATCACCCGGCGATTCCGATGGATAAAGTGATCGGACGCGAGCTGGAAATTCTGGGAAGTCATGGTATTCAGGCTCATAAATACCCGCAGTTGTTTGAAATGATCGAAACCGGCAAGGTTGACCCCGGTAAACTAATCGGCAAGAAGATCACGCTGGAAGAGGGAGCAGTCGCTTTGACAGAAATGGATAACTTCCCCGGCACCGGCGTGATGGTGATCGACCGGTTCTAGGAAGAATTCCTCATAATAGTGAACATACCCGGTCCCTGAGCCTGTCGAATGGACCGAGTGAATTATCGACCGCTTCCTGGCTTCGACAAGCTAAGCCATCGGATGAGTTTCTCTTCAAGAACCTGTTGAAGGGATCGGGTTTATGACAGACCGAATCAGGGCTTCGACAAGCTCAGCCATCGGATTTGTCACCTATCAAAAAAAAATATCCGGTCCCTGAGCTTGTCGAAGGGGCCGGATATTTCACATTAAGCGGCAACTATTCCATGATACTCGCGCGGATATCGCGAGACAGCGCCACGAACTCCGGTGAGTAACGGATCTGATCGGTACGCGGGCGAGGGAACGGGTCGTCCACCACGCGGGCCACTTTCCCCGGACGTGACGTCAACACCACGATGCGGTCAGCCAGCAGCAATGCCTCTGAGATCGAGTGCGTGACCATTACCACGGTGGTCTCACGGTTCTGCCAGATACGCAGCAATTCCGCGCCCATGTGCTCACGGGTCAGCGCGTCCAGCGCGCCAAAGGGTTCATCCAGCAGCAGCAGGTCCGGCTCCATGATCAACGCGCGGGCCAGCGCCACACGCTGCGCCATACCGCCTGAAAGGCTGCGGGGCAGGTTGTTTTCAAAACCATCCAGCCCCACCAGTTCGATGAATTCACAGGCGAGGTCGCGCGCGTACCCGGGATGGTGACCCTGTAATTCCAGCGGCAATGTGATGTTCTCAATCACCGTCCGCCAGGGCATCAGGTTGGCCTGCTGAAATACCAACCCGATTCGTGGCGGGTTGCCTTCGGGGGTGTTGAAGAGCAGGCGCCCGCCGGTTGGCTGCACCAGTCCGGCGATGGCGCGCAGTAATGTGGATTTACCGCTGCCGGAAGGCCCCAGCACCGCCATGAAGCGGCACTCCGGCACATCCAGGTTGACGGATTCAAGCGCGGCCAATCCGCCGTTCCCGTTGGGAAAGGTGACTGACAGGTCTTCGATGCGCAGCAGGGTTTCAGGGCTCATCGCGGTTTTGTTTATTTCCCGGGCAGAAATTCAACGGTGTAGGCTTTTGACAGGTCCAGTTCTTTATCCAGTAAACCCATATCCATCAGCAGCGTCTGCATGTTCTGCCAGGCTTCAGGATCGGTGGAGCCGGCCTGGTCGTTCTTCCAGTACTCAACGGACGCGGCCAGCACCGCTTTTTGAACTTTAGTATCGGCTTTATCGAAGTTTTCAATGAATTTTTTACAGATCTCATAAGCGCCGTCGGGATCTTTGACCGCGTCATCCACCCCGCGCAGCATCGCTTTGACCATCCCGCGCACCAGTTCAGGGTGGGCTTTGATCGTCTCTTCGTTGGTAGCCAGCCCGTTGGCAACCAGTGTGGTGTAATCAGAGACTTTCAGGAGGGAATACTCCACCCCTTTTTCCTTCAGCAGGATCGGTTCATTGGTGGCGTAGATTGAAGCGGCATCCACTTTCTTTGACGTAAAACTCTCCGCCTGGGTGTACCCGACGGGCGTTAATTTCACATCTTCCTCTGTCAACCCGCCGGCCGCCAGCAGGGCGCGCAGGCCGATGTAGTTGGCGCCATACGTGCCCGGAAGCCCGATGTTCAGGCCCTTCAGGTCAGCCGGTTTGGTGACGTTCTTCGCCGGGTCCACGATCACCCCCACAGGGAAGTTGTTGTACCAGGCGGCCGCGTAGACCACCGGCAACCCCTTGCCGCGGCCGAGCAGAACCTGTTCGCCTGAGACAATGGCGAACTGCAGTTTGCCCGCGCCGAGCAAAGCCACGGAATCAGTTTCCATGTTGTAATCCAGGGTGACATCCAGCCCTTCGTCTTTGAAGTAGCCTTTCTCGATCGCCACATAGAGCGGGGCGAATTGCACATTGGGCACGTATCCCAGCGGTAGCTTGACAGGCGTCAACGCGGCGGATGGGGTGGGGGCATTTGCGCAGGATGTGAGCAGCACAGCCAGTATGATCATGGATATAAGTACGGAATTAGGTTTCATTTTGAGTCCTCAATTATGTGTTTGGCGATAATTCGAAATCGGGTTCTGACTGCCAGGAAAGGAAGCGCTTTTCCAGCAGCAGCACGGCGCCGTATAGCAGCAGCGCCAGGGTGACCAGCCCGCCGACGGCAACAAAAACCAGGGCGGTATCATACTGACCGCGCCCCAGGTTGATCAGAAAACCAAGCCCCCGGTCTGCCCCCACCAGTTCGCCCACCACCGCGCCGATGACGGACAGCGTAGCGCCCACCCGCAACCCGGCAAAGAAGACCGGCAGCGCGGCAGGGATCTCGAGCATCAGCAGGGTTTGTTTACGGGTGGCGCGCATGGAGCGCATCACGTCGCGCAGGTTATCGGGGACGGAGCGCAGGCCTGTGATGGTGTTGATCAGCACCGGGAAGAAGACCGTCAGCCCGCAAATGAGCACCTTGCTGCCCATGCCCGGCCCGAACCAGATGATCAACAGCGGGGCGATGGCTGCCACCGGAACCGCCTGGCTGGCGATGAGGTAGGGTGACAGTAGATTCTCTGTGGTGGGAGACTTGACCAGCGCGTACCCGATGAGCGTAGCCGCGCCGCCGCCGGCCAAAAGGCCCAGCAGCACCTCACCCAGGGTGACCAGGGTATGCGTCAGCAGGCGGCCGTTCGCCAGCATGTCTCCAAATCGCCCGGCTACTTCCACCGGCGAGGGCAGGATGAAGGCCGGCAGGCCGGCCATCATCACCGCGAACTGCCAGAGCAAGAGACCTCCGGCGAGAGATAGTGGGAGGAACCATCTCTGCCGCCTTGCCTGGCGCGAAGTCAGTAGTACCTTTGGTTTTTTGAAAGATGTATTGGCGGCCATTAAACAAAAATCCCGAAAACAAACCTGGTTTTCGGGGCGGAAGCTGGCGGATTAACGGCTTTTGTGCCTTAAGAGTGTGCCAGCGTATCCTTCTTGCATCCGGACTGTACCGTCGACTCTGGAATTTCGCCAGATCATGCGCGCGATGTATTGCGCTCGTGGGTTGTTACCACCGATCGGGAATTGAGGTTTTTGGCCTCGCACCCTGCCCCGAAGGAAATTGAATTTTGTGAATTATAGTACAAGTCAAGGGGAAGGGCTAATGAGGTTTAAG
>CAYQTY010000171.1:0-1358 GCA_964420535.1 uncultured Leptolinea sp.
CGGATACCAGAAGCGCTGTTATCGAATGGGAAGCCGGCACCGTTGAGGAAGTCCGCAGTTTTTTATCCGATTTTCCTCTGGTAAAAGCTGGATTGATCCACTTTGATATCATACCTTTAATGCCGTATTCCGGTTTTTCCAGGCTTTTTGGGTAATTTTTATTGCAATATCCTGCATACAGGCGGATAATCAATTCCATACCCTCCTATCCTATGGATACAGCCTTCTCCCTTGATGTAAGAACGATTTTTTTCAGCCAGGTCACCATTAATCTAATTCTTGGCCTGGCATTTTGGTTTTCATCACTCGGCCAGTATCAAAAAGGGTTGTATTATTTCATCGGATTATTTATAGTACAAGCTGCAACGCAATCTTTGTTTATTTTTCGGGGAATCCTACCCGACATCGTTACCATAGTGCTGGCCAATACCCTGTTGATCGGGTCATACAATCTGGGGTATCTGGGGTATTGTCATTTTTTTAATCGAAAAGTGAACAACTGGTTTGTAACACTTCCAGTGGCGATCATTCTGGTTGTTTTTTCGATTTACATCTCCAATTTCACCATCAGGGCGATCACTCTCGGTTTGGTTTCAGCCGCTCAGTATCTGATCCAGTTTATGTTGGTCCTCTCTATCAAGGAAAACACGATCAAACGTTCCAAACCGATATTGTTATCAGGGTACGCACTGGTTATCGTTCTTTTTACGGTTCGAGCGGTCTTTATATTAATACATCCCAATGGAATAAAATCTCTACTAGACCCGATGTGGCTGAACACACTTACGCTATTCGCGTCTATCCCCAGCATCTTATTTATCGCGCTGGGGGTTTTGTTGATGATTTCCGACCGCCTGCTGGAAGAAAACCGCGAACTCGCTACCCGTGATTCATTGACCCATATCTTCAACCGCCGGACGTTTTCTGACCTGGCAGTTCGAGAGCTGGCCAGAGCCAAACGCAACAACCATGATACGTCACTTTTAATGCTGGATATCGATCATTTCAAAGTAGTAAACGATACGTATGGTCACCCTATCGGTGACGAAGCCCTGATCCACCTGGTGAAGATCATCAAAGACTCGGTTCGAGTTCAAGATCTGTACGGACGCTGGGGAGGGGAAGAATTTGTCGTCTTACTGGCTGAGACAGACATGGAGGAAGCGCATCAGATCGCGGAACGGCTTCGTCAACGCATTGCCGATAGCACACTGGTCATCAACAACAACACCATCAAAATGACAGTCAGTATCGGTATCGCTACTGTGACAGGTCCCGATAGGCCCGGGTTGGAGTGCATGATCGAACAGGCGGATAGAGCCATGTATGACGCCAAACACGCCGGCCGGAATTGTGTG
>CAYQTY010000171.1:1422-7476 GCA_964420535.1 uncultured Leptolinea sp.
AATCAACCGATCATCTGATTTCGGCGGGCAGGAATGATCGTACCAATCATTAATAATAAATTCATTTATTCCTTATTTCTATAACTCAAATGTAACGGCCGGTATAATTAAATCTTGAATAACGTCAATAACATTGTGGAGTGGTCTCGTGCCCAAATGGCGTCATCATCTATTTATTTTTATCATCCTCGGTGCTTTCCTCGGTCTGCGGATATTTGCCTCTGATCCCTGGACATTAGCGGTTGCCACCAACGATACCGATTCCTACGTAAATACGGCAAAAGCTCCGCTATTCTCCGCTGGTTTTTTCAGCGGAATGCGGCCTGTTACTGTACCGCTGTTATATAAGGTATTCACACCACCAGGAGGCTATGATACCTCCATCCGCAGCGAACCCAGCATCGGCAAGCTGCCTGGGCTGCGCGAACTCCCCGGTTTTAGCAACATCGCATTCGTCCAATCCATCGTTTCCGTTCTATGCTGGATGGCGTTGGCGATTTCACTATATCTGAAATTGGAAAACCGCTGGCTGCGCCACATCAGCGCCTCACTGATCCTCCTTTCCGCCTGTCTCCCTGAGATCGTGAGCTGGGATCATGTGATGATGGCGGAATCGCTGTCGTATTCTCTGTTCGTTTTGCTCATCGCTTTCGCACTGCCTTTAATTGACGTTGCTTTCTTTAAAGATGGAACAACCCCAAAAAGTAAAAAGTGGCTTGCCGCAGGCTTTCTCTTGACATTATTCTTCTGGGTAAACACCCGTGATACGAATATTTACTTTCTTGAGATCACCAATATCAGTCTCATCGTCGGTCTGGCTGTCCCTTATGTGGCCAGTAAGTTCAAAAAAATCTCACGCTTGGGTGTAACAGTGCTGGTCATATCCAGTCTGATCGTGATTTTTCACCAGGCAGGCGCGCGAGGCAGCACACGCCTGGTCAACCCGTTGATCAATAACCTGACGTCCAATGTCTTTCCTTACTCCACCCGGGTAGATTTCATGCATCAGAAATGGGGTATGCCAAATTCGCCTGAGATCATTTCAAACAGAGCCTCCGCGAACTACAGCACCATCACCGGGAACAAGGAATTCGTGAAATGGGTACAGAAGAATGGATTGAGCGCCTATACGGACTTTATGATCAACACTCCGGAGTGGACCGGCCAGATGTTGATCAATTCCTTCAGCGATACATTCGGGTATTACAAACAGCCGTATTATGATCCCTGGTCGTCCAATCTCCTTGTAAACCCCAAACAGCTCACCCGGCTGGTTAACTGGTCATCCAGTGATCTGATCATCATCTCACTGTTTTTGACGCTGTTATCCATCGGGAAGAATTTGAAACAAAAACAGACTGCGTTATGGCCTGTATTGGGGGTGATGGCCTGCATCTGGTTGGGCGCGGGTGTTATGTATGCTGCATCATACCTGGGTGAAACCTGGGGAAGCGCCGCCCGGCACATTCAAAATGTCATCCTGACCTACCGGTTGTTGATTCTCGTATTTCTACCGGTGATTTTCGATACATAGTCCCAATAACAAGTAGCTGAAACATCTCAGAAATCTCCAAAATCCACAGACAGGACCACCCTTTCCGGGAATTTTGTTGTATATAGACGTCTATGATCGTCTTAAAAAAGGTGTCCAGGCTGCCCGAAAGCCAACCTTAAAACTTGTACAAAATTCTTGACAAACCGAATTTGACTTGTATACTCTTAATTAAGGGCAACCCTCCCTAAAATACAACAAAATAGTTTGACAATGAAGGCGATGATCTGAAACTAAGAATTTGGTCGCATATCCGTTCAACCCGGAAATAGTTTCAGGGAGCCAGAAGCGAAACCGATCAAAGGCAAGGTCGGTTTCTGTGTTTTAACCGGTTGTCCTGACACATACCCATACACGATTCACCATCAACGCACCGGGTACACACCTATCTTATTCGTAGCTGTATAGGTGAACTCCAGGGTGGCTTTTCTTACAACCGCGGAAGCAAGACAAATCTGTTTCTTGACCTTTACCGGCAGCGCTATATCAAGAAACGCTCCCGCTTTATACAAAAACCTGTTGCCAACTTGATTGCGGGCCCTTTGGTTTCAACCATGGGCAACCCTCAAGAAAGGAGGTTGTTCTGAACGCATACCTGAACAACGTGTCTCGCGAAGTTTCCTGTAATTATCCTCCGCCGGTGGATCAGATAATCGCAAAATCTGATCTTCAAAACCTTCCTCGCATATCATTGCAGCCACTTTTCAAATGGTTATTTAAGAAGTTGAGGTTTTAGAGATAGGAGGTTGAGATGTTTGCCTCACGATCCTCAACACAAAAGCTCTTTTTGATACTGGTTTATCTACTCCTTCTACCGGGGATGCTTTTTCTCAATAGCGGTATGGCACTTGCTCAGGATACTCCGCCTGAGACTCCGGTAGAAGCACCTCCTCCGGAAGGCCCTGTGACCGATCCCGCACCAACAGAAGAACAAAGCCCTGATCCCGCACCACCGGAGGAATCCGCCCCTGCCCAACCGGAAGAAACAGCTCCGGAGGTAGAGGAACCGGCGCCAGTCGACCCGGAGTTAATTATCGAGGAAGAACCTCCAGCATCCGAAGAGATTATTTCTTCTGATGGCCCGATAGAAATTACACCAGAATCCGCGGTTGTTGAACCGGCTCTACCCGCGGAAACCCCTCCCACGGATTCTTCACCGGATGATGTGATTGCCGCTGGAGTAGTAGCGTTACAGGAAACAGGTTCAGTGATAACCACAGATACCGGTGAAGTACTACCGTTAACAAGTGTCGAAGCTGCCGATCTGCTGGCAGAAGGAGACCCGGTTATCATCCGAGGGGCTACCACTTATAACTTCCTGCCTACCGGGTCAACGTGCCCGGCCGGAAATGTGTGTGTATTCTCAGATACCCCAATATCAACAGCCATTCAATTTGCCGATCCGGGCGAACAGATCACGATAGCCGCGGGAACATACGCCGAAGATGTGAAGGTGAACAAAAATGTTCTGTTGATAGGTGGGTCTGCCGGCGTATTTACCAACAGTTTTGTTCTCAGTGCTCCGGTTACCAGCCTGTCATCGTGGCAGAATATATTTACCACCAATGTGACGGTTATGACCGATACATCAGCCGGAACACAGGGTGACATTCAGAACGGTATCGACCTGGTGTCAGACAATGGAACAGTACTGGTGCTGGAAGGCACATATGAACTGACAAATTCCCTTACGATCAATAAACCACTCACTTTGACAGGTAATGTGGGTGACCCTACCTCACCGGGAGCCGCGCTTGACGCCCCGGTTATCCAACATAAAAGCGGTGGAACCAACACAGCCATGGTCATATCGTCCAGCGATGTCACCGTTCAAGGGTTCATCATCAAAGGGTTCGAAACCGGAATCAAGGTACAGGGAACATCCGACGGCGCGGGCTTATCCAGCCTGAAGATCCTCAATAACAGCTTTGTGGATAACACCCAATTTGACGTACTGATCGTGGGGAAGACGACCAACCCACATGTCGATTACAACGCGTTCCTGGATCCGGCCAATTCTGGCCATCCGGTAGGTTACGCCATCTACAAGGCTCCTGAAACATCACAACTCTATGCCCTGGGAAACTACTGGGGTGGAGATTCGGTTTATTCCTGTGTAGATTGGAAACGCGGAGAATGCGAAGAATGGGATTGGATCAACGTTTTCGGTCCGGTAGGCTATTATGAGACCGTACAGGGTGATTTCAGCAGCATCATTCCTAAACTCCTGCATAATGACGACAAATTGAATGATAGCAACGACATCCCGGCTGGCAGTACGGGAACCAATCGGCAGGGGATTGTTAACGGATTCACCACGCAGGAACCCAATACGATCAAGGTAAAACTGGATAACCATCCGCTTCAAAGTTACGATCAAACTCAATGCCCGCCGGGAACGTATTACAACGGTATTGCATGTGTTCAAGAAACACCGCCGGTTACTGAAACTCCCGTTGTAACAGAAACACCCGTAGTGACGGAAACCCCGGTTGTAACTGAAACTCCAGTAGTGACGGAAACACCGGTCGTAACCGAGACTCCAGTAGTGACGGAAACACCGGTTGTAACCGAGACTCCAGTCGTAACTGAAACTCCAGTAGTGACGGAAACCCCGGTTGTAACTGAGACTCCAGTCGTGACAGAAACCCCGGTTGTAACCGAGACTCCAGTAGTGACGGAAACCCCGGTTGTAACTGAGACGCCTGTGGTCACGGAAACTCCTGTTATTCCGATCATTCCATTAATTCCCGCCGGTGGCGCACCTATCCTGGCGGTTGGCGGATTGATCCCGGTGACCGGTGGGGCAGTCATCGTGGCCGGACTCAACCACACCTGTATGACCACAGCGGACGGCATGGTCGTGTGTTGGGGACATAATCAATTTGGCCAGGATGGTGATGGAACCAATACTGACAGGCATGTTCCTGTATTTGTCAACAGGCTAGAAGGAATCACGAACCTAACAGCCGGCAGTAATCACACATGCGCACTAAATGGTGAGGGCGAAGTCTGGTGCTGGGGAGAAAACAACTCGGGTCAACTCGGTGACAATTCCACACAGAACCGGTCAACACCGGTCAAAGTTCAGGGTCTGCCCGGACCGGCAGTATTCTTTACGGCTGGAAAGGACTTCACCTGCGCCAATCTGGATAACGGCCAGATCTGGTGCTGGGGAGAAAATCAAGCAGGTCAATTGAATGATGGTTCAACAGTTAATCGTCTTACCGCAGTAAAGACGAATTTCAGTCAGGCTCCCAACCAGATCTCCGGCGGGATCAATTTCCTGCTGGGTGAGACAGGTGGATCGGTGGCCAACTGGGAAAACGTCAAACCTGAGGCGATCAACCAATTGGAAGGTTCCATGGCGATATCCGCCAACAGGTGGTCTCCAGGCGGCTGCGCGGTCACATTGACCGGACAGGTGAAATGCTGGGGCAGCGACTTAATGTCCGCGGGGATTATGGACGCGTCCAACTCCCTATCCGTCGGATCCGGATGGGACCACGCCTGCGCCATCAACTCAGACTTCACAGTTGCCTGCTGGGGGCAGAACCTGTATGGAGAGTTGGGCGATGGAACGAAACTTTCACGCTCCACGGCCGCCCCGGTGAAGAATCTGCCCGTCATCGGCGCGTTGGCAGTAGGCGCGCACCACGCCTGTGTGCTGACCGCCGAAGGTGAACCAATGTGCTGGGGCCGCAACATCTATGGTCAAAATGGTGACAACTCGACTATCGATCGGACTTTACCGGTAAAAGTAAGACTCCCATCGAAGTAAATCATTAATGGTAGCGGTAAAAGACCTCCTCACAAACTCCCGTGAGGAGGTTTTTAATAGGGTTCAATGACAAAACTACTTTTTCCCCGGGTGGCAGATAACTTGCCTCCGGGTTTGCTATTCCAACGGTTAACCGAATTACCCAAAATCACCCGATTCCAAATTGCACCTCCAATGCTATTGACAACTACCTCCCTCATGAGAAAATTCCACCCATGGAAAAACAAACTACAGCAGAGTTCTGGAATGACTACGTCGTCTCGTTGAAAAATGGTGAAATATCAATACCGGCAAGCTACGAAGCCTGGCATTTCTGTAACAACGAAGAAAGCGCCAACCACCTGGCACGACTGGTTTATGACGGCACCAAACAGGCGACGGCCAGTCTGGTTTGGTCTTATGAGGCCGAAGGCGAGTCCGTTCCCCGTACCGGTGACCACAGTGTGATCACCCTGTGGGATGGCACTCCGGTTTGCATTATTAAAGCAACCAACATCATGGTGCTGCCATTTGATCAGGTTCCGGATTCGTTCGCATACGAAGAAGGTGAGGGTGACCGTTCTCTACGCTACTGGCGGGAAGTTCATACCCACTTTTTCACCGAGGAATGCGCATCTATCGGGCGTGAGCCGTCAGCGGATATGCCGGTTGTTTGCGAGAGTTTCAAAGTCGTTTATCGGGCAAAAACCTTCCCCATTTCCTGAAACACTCCACCCGGAAA
>CAYQTY010000172.1:0-7427 GCA_964420535.1 uncultured Leptolinea sp.
GTTTGCGCGGTGGAAAGCTGAAGGGTCACCGCCGGGATTGTGGCAAAAAGCAGGGCAATAAAAAAAGAAAGTGATTGAGGCTGTTTTAATAACCGGCATAGACCGTAGATGGACAGGATGGCTGCCAGTGACGCCGTCCACTGGGTGAATGCCGCGTATTGATCGGCGCCGTTGAAGAGCACTGTCCACAGGATCAATATCTGCGCGTTGCCCGGTGACGAAACTTGCGGCAAATTGTATATGGAAGTCTTCCACACTCCGAACGAGCCGTATTGCAGCCAGAAGCCCACACGAGCCAGATAGGTGGTCAGCAAGTCGTCAACATTTTGCGGGAAGAAAATGATCAGGTAGGCGGCATACGCGTATATTGCCATCAGACAGAGGGCAAATATTGTCAGCGGGCTGTTTTCACGCAGTGTTTTCTTGAGAAAAGATAATTGGAAATATCGGCGGTGATCCGCGTCTTGAAACACGGAAAACAATGGTGGTTTACTCCGGAGAAACCATAATCCTACTGATATGCCCACCACCAACAGATTGGACAGAAGAATAAAGACCCGGTTGTTGACCGCGTGGAACAGGCTGGCAACCTCAAAGATCAGTATGATCTGACTTACGGCTGCCAGATACAGGCCAATGACGTAGGATGGTATGTTCCTGAGTCTTAGATGGGAAAGGAAGAATACAGAGGAAGAGAGGATCAGCGCGCCGGATAGGAAGAGCAAAAACTTCGTTGAAAAGAAAGCGGCCAGAGTATTCAAGATAAACCCCACCTATCAGACGGAAATTTTTATCGGGGGAAACAATGCCGTAATTATATCAAAGGCGGTCATTTGACCGAAAAGGCAATGTAAGAGACGGGATTTCCAATGTGACCGATGTACAATTGGCTGAAACGGCAGTCTGCTCTTTTTTTCCAACGAGTTTCACGTGATCTTCAACCCCTTCCTTGAGGTTTCCATTACTTATGGGTGCATCTGAAGGACCCGGTACCGGGTCAAAATTGGTTTTACAAATTGACAACATTACCATCCGTTCCAGGAACCGGTTGTGTTTTACCGGCACAAGCTGGCAAATGTTTGACAATCAACAATGGGCGCTCGTCGGGCGAACCGGCTCGGGAAAATCTATCCTCGCGAAAGCCATCTGTGGAAGGCTGCCGGTGGTGCAGGGGCGGATTGTTAATTATTTTGACGGCACCCTGGAGGGCAGGCCGTACGCGAATCGCGGAGAAATTATTCTGGTATCCGCCGAGACGCAGCGGGAAGTGCTGCAACGCCATGCCCTGTACCACCAGGCGCGCTGGCAGAGCACCGAAGGTGACGATGTTCCCACCCTGGCTGAATTCCTCAACGGCGAGCAGGCGGATGACCGCCTGACGTACAGCATCAACCCGCCCGGGTGGAATGCTGAGATGGCGGCCACCCGGCGCGAACAGGCGGTTGACCTGTTGGGGATCCGTCATCTGCTCGATCGTAAGGTCACGCATCTTTCCAACGGGGAAGGGCGTAAAGCTTTGCTGGCCCGCGCGCTGACGCAGTCACCGAAGCTGCTGGTGCTCGACGATCCGTTCAGCGGACTGGATGCTGATTCCCGAAAAACGCTGATGGTCAGCCTGACAGCCGTTTTGGAAAGCCATCAACAGCGGTTGCTATTAGTAGCCTCGCGCGAAGATGAGATCCCGGAGGGCATAACGCATGTTCTGGGGATCGCCGGCCACAAAATAGCCGCGCAGGGGGAGAAAACCGATGTACTGGCTTCCGGTTTCGCCCGAAAAGTGTTCAATACTTTGCCTGTGGTGGAACCGGCCAACCTTGAATTGCCTTCGGCTGGTTGGCTGGAACAGAACACCCTGCCGCCCGGAACGCCGCTGATCGAATTTAAGAATGCCAGTGTGTCATACAAAGGGGTGACGGTACTGCATGATATCACCTGGAACATGCGGCAGGGAGAGCACTGGGCGATCCGTGGACCGAACGGGGCGGGCAAGTCAACATTGCTCAGCCTGATACTGGCGGATAACCCGCAGGCTTACGCCAATGATGTGACCATTTTCGGGCGGCCGCGCGGCACCGGCGAGAGCATCTGGGAGATCAAACAGCAGATTGGTTGGGTATCGCCGGAAATCCACATGTATTACAGCAGTCAGGTTGACAGCCGCACTGTGGTCTGCTCCGGTTTCCACGATTCCATGGGACTGTACCAGAATGTGACCGCCGAACAATCGCGGACGGCGGACCACTGGATGCGGGTACTGGGGATTGATAACCTGGCGGAGGAATTGTTCCATGATGTATCCATAGGCGAACAACGGATGGTATTGCTGGCCAGGGCGCTGGTTAAACAGCCGCGGTTGCTGATCCTTGATGAACCCTGCCAGGGATTGGATAGTTTTCACCGCGCGCGCATCATCCGGGTGATAGACGCGTTATGTAAACAAACACCTGTCAGCCTTCTGTATGTGACGCATCACCGCGATGAGCTGCCTGAAGCGATCACGCATATACTGGTGTTGGAAAAAGGCCGGACACGCACAATAGAATAACCTTTTCAATCCGGAGATTCACCGTTATACCCTGTCACCTGGGAGATTTAAAAAATGCTACACTGAAATATCTCTTTTTCCGTGTTTTGCCGGTCTATTTTGATTCAACCATCAGCGCTAAGGTGATTTCCGATGAAAAAAAATTCCTTTGATAAAGCGTTGGACACAGGACGCCTGAAGTTGCAGGCATTAGACAGTTTGCGTGAATCAGTGTCACCGGACCGCCGGAACGAAATGGATGCGCATCTGCGTGACTTACAAAAGGCGCTGGATGATCTTGGGGCAGAGAAACACCGGTTTCACCTGTTTGAAAACAAACACACGGTCATGTTGTTGATCGATCCTTTGACTGCCGCGATCGTGGACGCCAATCCGGCGGCAGAAAAGTTTTACGGGTATTCAAAGCCGGAATTATTGGCTATGAAAATTTCTGATATTAATACCCTTTCAGAATCTGACGTAATTCTCGAGATGAAACGCGCCCGGAATGAAGAAAGGAACTTCTTCAATTTTCAGCATCGCCTGGCCAACGGCGAAATTCATGAAGTGGAAGTTTACAGTGACCCGGTTAATATTGATGGTAGAGATTTTCTCTTTTCCATTGTGCATGATGTCACGCGAAAGAAACAAACGGAGTTGGCTCTTGACCGGGAAAGAAGGTTGCTTCGGACACTGATCGATAACATCCCGGATCAAATTTTCGCGCGCGATCTGAATTGCCGGTTCATTTTGAACAACCTGGCAGACGCCCGGGTTATGGGGGTGGAGGATCCGGCCAGTTTGCTGGGAATGACAGATTTTGACTTCTATCCGCAAAAGCTTGCAGAGAAGTACCAGGCGGATAACCGGCGGGTAATGGAAGCAGATGAACCGTTGATCATACCGGAAGAACCCTGTAAAACGGCTGATGGACGGGAATTCTGGGCAAGTACGGTTAAGATCCCGCTGCATGATAATGCCGGGAACGTCACCGGATTGGTTGGGATCGCGCATGACATAACTGAACGCTTACAGATGGAACAATCGCTGCGGGAAAGTGAGGAACGGTTCCGCTCCCTGTTCGAAGAAGCCATTGAGGGCATCGTCCAGAGTGCACCGGATGGGAAAATCCTCAGCGCGAATCAATCGTTCATTCATATGTTAGGGTATGACTCAATTGAAGAAATGGGTAAAGCCATTACGCAACCTTCTTCGATTTATGCGAATCCGGAGGACAGACCGAAACTATTCCATATGCTTTCGATCAGTAACCGGATTGAAGGGTATGAAGCGGAGTATTTGAGAAAAGATGGCAGCCGGATTTGGTGTTCATCCAATATCACGGCGGTGCGGGGGAAAAGCAAAGAATTGTTGCGCCTTGACACCCGCTTGATGGATATCACCGAACGGAAGCTGGCGGAACTGGCCCTTCACGAAAAGACAGAAGAACTTGACCGGTTTTTCAATCTATCACTGGATTTGTTGTGTATCGCGGATACAGGCGGCTTTTTCCGGCGGCTAAATAAAGCCTGGGAGGATACGCTGGGCTTTACCATCGGCGAGCTTATCGGGAATTCTTTTGTGGATCTGGTTCATCCGGACGATGTTCAAAGTACTCTCACTGCAATTAGTGAGTTGTCGAACCAAAAGCCAGTGATCAATTTTGTCAACCGCTACCGGTGCAAAGACGGCACATACAAATGGATCGAATGGCGTTCGGTTCCGGTGGGTAATTTGATCTACGCAGCCGCGCGTGATATTTCAGATCATAAAATATCTGAGGAAAGACTGTTTGAAGCTCAACGCATGCTCCAGCTGGTGCTGGATACCATCCCGCAGCGGGTCTTCTGGAAAGATACGGAGCTGAAATTCCTGGGTTGTAACCAGCGGTTGGCCGCGGACGCCGGCTTGACAAGTACGGCAGACATTATCGGTAAAACTGATTTTGATTTAAACTGGAAAGACAACGCGGAGCAGTACAGCCGTGACGACCAGTGGGTGATCGATCATAATTCTCCGCGGTTGGATATTGAAGAGCCCCAGCTAAGGCCTGACGGTAGTAGAAGCTGGCTGCGTACCAATAAGGTTCCCCTGCATGATCGTGACGGTAATGTGATCGGGGTTCTGGGAACCTATGAAGACGTCACCAAACGCCGGTTGGCGGAAGAACAGGTGCGATTGACGAATGAGAAACTGACGGCTATGGTCGCCGCTCTGGAAAAACGCAACCGCGAGGCTAACCTGTTACGCGAAATGGACGACCTATTGCAGGTATGCAATTCTTCGGAAGAGGCGTATACCGTCACACGGCAATATGGCAGCCGCCTGTTCCCTTCCACATCGGGCGCCCTTTACCTGTTCGACAACTCCCGCCGGCTGGTGGAAGCGGCAGCGGTTTGGGGTGACAATCTGCAAAGCGACCTGGTCTTCGCGCCCGAAGATTGCTGGACGCTGCGGCGGGTACAGGTGCACCAGTCAGATTCATCTACTGGCCTGCGGTGCAAACATGTGGCTGGTTCCTTCAGCGGCCAGTATATCGGGTTCCCAATGCTGGCAGCCGGTGAGTTGATGGGAATGCTTCATGTTGAAAACCAGGGTGAAAGATGGGAAACGAAAGAGGTGGAAGACCTGGCGCGCATTCTGGCGGAACACCTGGCACTTTCCCTATCCAATATTAGTTTGCGAGAGAAATTGCACTCTCAATCTATACGAGATCCATTGACCGGGCTATTCAACCGCCGTTACATGGAAGAAACCCTGGAGCGGGAGATTATGCGAGCCTCCCGCGCCCAATCCAAAATCGGCGTTATTATGCTGGATATTGACCACTTCAAAAGCTTCAATGACAACTTCGGCCATGAAGCCGGTGACGCCATTCTACAAAAGATGGGTCAATTGTTGATGGGGCAGGTGCGCGGGAGCGATATTGCCTGCCGTTTCGGCGGTGAAGAATTTATTCTGATCTTGCCGGAGGCGTCACTGGATACCGCGCGGGAACGGGCAGAACAGATCAGGCTGGCGGTAAAAGGGCTGAAGGTGGAAAATATCGGTCAGCCGCTGGGCGCGATCTCCGTTTCGCTGGGCGTGGCCGTCTACCCGGAGCAAGGAAGAATACCCGTTGACCTGCTGCAAAAGGTGGACAAAGCCCTGTACCTGGCCAAGCACAACGGGCGTGACCGGGTGGAAGTGGCGGGGTAAACCGGAAAATAAAGGCCATAAGGCTTGAACGGTCTTTGATCAGCTCTGTTTCTTTTTGGTGGTCAGTACAATCCTTGTACATTCCCGTGTGTTAACCGCGCCGGTAGTCTATTCTGTAACCAGTTAATACACAGTCAGAGGCAGACGATGAAAGAAAAATTTTCCGAGCTTTTACAGGAATTCAAGGTTGTTTTTTCGGGGAAGAACAAAACCATCGATACCATCATCCCGCCGCTGCTGTTCGCGCTGGTCAATGCTTACGCGGGACTTCTGCCCGCCACGGTGACGGCTCTGGCGTTGGCTGCCATTCTGACCATTATCAGGGTGGTTCGCGCCGAACCCCTCGGGTATGCCATCTCGGGGCTGGTATTGACCGGGATCTCCGCCGGATTGGCCTGGTTCACGCAAAACGCGGTGAGTTTTTTCCTGCCATCCATTTTGACCGGCGCGCTACTGCTGCTGACTGCGCTGGTCTCGATCGCCGTCAAGAAACCGCTGGCGGCTCTGAGCAGCCATCTGACTCGCTCCTGGCCGCTTGACTGGTATTGGTTAAGCAACATCCTTCCGGCGTACACCGAGGTGACCTGGATCTGGACTGCCTTTATGGCTGCCCGCCTGGCCATCCTTATCGCGCTGTACCAGGCGGGTGACACCACCGCGCTGGGCTGGTTGAACACTGTGCTCGATTGGCCGGTGACGGTCGCGGTGCTGGTGGTCAGCTATATCTATGGCCTGTGGCGTCTGTCTACTCTGGGCGGCCCGGGCGTGGAGGAATACATCTCCGGCAAGCCCGCCCCGTGGGTCGGTCAGAAGCGCGGGTTTTAACAGCAGATAAAATGTATCCGCTTTCCTGTCTCTGGTCCTTTAAGCGGCGAGCGCATCATATCTGCTATTGACTCATAAGTCCATTTTCATGCGGATCATATCGCGGCATTCGATGCCGTTATCCATCAACGTCTCGTTGTAGTGGATGCGGCAATAATCCAGGTCAACCCCCACAATGCGGAATCCGCATTTCTGGTACAGCAGCATCTGGACTGCCCCGGGGTTTCCGGTGTAGATCTCCAGCACTCTGGCCCGCAGCTCGCGGGCCCTGTCAACCGCCCGGCTGATCAATTGACGGCCAATACCTTTGTTCTGGTGCGTTTCGAGCACCGAAATATTCATGATCTCCATGGTCCGGGGGCGGGTGCGCATCATGAGCAGGGCGCCCACCATTGTATCGGCCTCATAGGCGGCGAACCCCACACTGTACGGCAGATATTCCTGTATCATTTCTTCCGATGGATCCGCCAGCATCAAGAGATCCGTTGGAATGACGTTCACATCCTGTAATTCTTCGATTCGAATTTCCACACGCGCCTGCCTTTGTTCATGTTGTTTGACTTCAAGGCTGGATTATAACGAAATTCCGCGTTTGATTTTTTTCACTACGAATTTCACCCTGGATAAAAGATGGTTGTGCCTGTGGTACAGGATGATTATTACCCGGGATGCGCTGACTTCATTATTATGTCGAATTGTGCTGATACGAAGAATTTATTACGCGGGGTGGATGGACTCGCTGGGGCAACTATCAACACAGGCAGCGCAATCAATGCATTTGTCCGCGTTGATGAACGTTATACCATCGATATCAGAGATCGCGCTTTCGGGGCATTCACTTTCGCAAGCGCCGCAGTTGAAGCAGGTATCGGTATTAATT
>CAYQTY010000173.1:0-7426 GCA_964420535.1 uncultured Leptolinea sp.
GAAAATGGAGGGAATGATGCTAATATTGAATGAGTTCAGCCACAACCATCACCCTTCCAGGGTGAAAAAGTTGGCAAAATAAACCAGATGTGGAATTTTGGTAATATGATAAATTACAAAATTGCATATATACCTGACATATTTTTCTGAGAAAACAGTATCGGAGGAGCAATGAAACGGATTGGTGTTTTAACCAGTGGTGGCGACGCGCCGGGGATGAACGCAGCCATTCGAGCTGTTGTTCGAACAGGTATCGCGAAGGGCTGGGAAGTCTGGGGTGTTAAAGGTGGATACCAGGGTTTGATTACTGGGAAGATTTCTCCACTGGGTCCCCGGGATGTTGGTGGAATTATGCAGCGGGGTGGAACAGTACTGGGTTCGGCTCGTTGTCCTGAGTTTATAACAGAAGAAGGACAATTAAAAGCTCTGCGGACTTTAAATGAACAGGGAATTGAAGCCATGGTTGTCATTGGTGGAAATGGTTCACAAGCAGGAACCGGGGCGCTCCACAAACTTGGATACCCTGTGGTTGGTGTGGCTTCAACCATCGATAACGATCTCTATGGTTCGGATATTACAATTGGTGTTGATACCGCCCTCAATATCGCGTTGGAAGCGATCGACCGTTTAAAAACGACTGCATCGTCATTACAACGGGCGTTTATGCTGGAAGTTATGGGACGCGATTGCGGATATCTTGCGCTTATGTCTGCCATTGCGGGCGGCGCGGAAGCTGTTGTTATTCCTGAAGTTGACACAGATCCTGAAGATCTGGCACAACGATTACGCGCTGCTTATCAAAAAGGCAAAGAGCATGCCATTATCGTCGTGGCAGAAGGTGCCAAGTACAATGCTGAAGCATTGGGTCAGTACTTCTCATCCCACCGCGAACGCCTTGGTTTTGACCTGCGGGTCACCATTTTGGGTCATGTCCAGCGCGGAGGCGCTCCTAGTGCTTATGACCGTATCTTGGCTTCACGTTTAGGAGCAGGTGCTACGGAAGCTCTTCAACGGGGAGAAACAGGAGTTCTCGTTGGTATGATTAATTCGGAAATCGCTTCAACTCCCATTGAAGATGTTAACGCCAACAAGAAAGAAGTGGATATCAGCCTGTTTGAACTGGCTCGAATTCTTGACTAGGGTAATTGGATCAATAAGAAAAGACGGCGATTGTTACTATGACAATCGCCGTCTTTATTTATGTTTTGCCATTCCACCGGAGATAGGCTTCGATAAACCCGTCAAGATCACCATCGACAACATCCTGGGTATTTTCCGCCTCGTATTCCGTTGGAAGGTTTTCTGTGCAATAGTAATTAATTTGATTATCCGAGGATATCGGGAGGGGGTTGCTGTGGGGACGAGGGACTACTGGGCTCATCCGGCCGATCCGGAGCTGGAGGCAAGGGGCACAAGCCCGGTTCTTTTCCAGAGGCAGTATAACCGGAAGCCACCCGGCAGGTGCTGTCTACCGCGAATACCTCTTTTAGTGGATAAAATGTGCTGTCACCCAGGGGTGATCCTGCCTGTTCAATGGTGTAGCTGACATTCAGATCATAAACTGTACTGTCATAATCCGCGCCGTCAGTCACCGGCCGCCAGACAAAACGCCCTTTTTCACCACCTACCATGGAATTCAGGAATGCGATCTCTACTGTGTCGGGTTTATCAGGAGACAGGCGAATCCAGGCGAGATCGCTTGTTGTTCCTTTGCCGGATGAGAACAGGTTGACATCATACCCTTTTGATCCGGTAACCGGAATTGGGCCGTTTTCAGAAGCTAACGGTTTTCCAGCGCTGGAGCTTTCCCATACATGTACTCCGTAAACTGACCATTCTGTGCTTGTGGGTTTTTCTGCCAGGATCAGGAACTCACTCCGCCCGTCGAGGTTCGGATCAAGCAACAAACCGTAGCGGGCAGGTTTGTCGGCTGATTCCGAGACTGGCGCGGCGACTTGCAGGGTTACATAAATAAAATCCTTGTCTTCCCGCTGCATGGTGGATTTGACAATATCCAGGTACGGAAGGTAGGCCATCTCCTGGTCGAACGGGCGTTCAAACCGGCCTGTGCTGTATTGTTCGCCTCCAAAAGCCCTTTTCTGAGCGGCGGTGGATGTATTCACCTGATCATGGATTACCTGTTCCCGGCCTGTTCCGGCTGAGGGAATACGGTTATCATTTGTCTCATCCGGTGAACCGGCCGCAACCACGGGGGATGGTTGATGTACGGAAAACACCAGTGATAGCATCAGCAATGATAGGAACGTTGATCTAAACAACTCTTTCATTTTGGATCCTTTCTACTGGTAATGCTACAAATAAGATAGTTTATATCGTAATAACGAGTATAGCGACGAATTTGGTTTTTTCAAGTAGGAATTTCCATCCCATTTGATATAATCCGGTCATGTCACTTTCACGCGATGAAGTAATTCACATTGCCAGATTGGCTCGTCTAGAACTTTCCAATGACGAGATCGAACGGTATCAACAGCAGCTTTCTTCCATTCTCGAATACGCCGACCGGTTGAAAACCCTCGATACCAGCAAAATCCCGCCAACATCCAGCGTACTTCCGGCGCGAAGCCGATTCAGAGACGATGTTCCCGCAGAATCGCTGGCTCCGGCTGACGTTATTAAAAACGCACCCCTGTCTGAAAAAGACCAGTTCAAGGTGCCCCCGGCCCTGGAAGGTGTGCAATGAACCGGTTGACCGATCTCACCGTCCGGGAATCGCTGAATGCCTTAAATTCCGGCGAATGCAGCAGCCTGGATATCACCAATGACATCCTGAAACGGATGGAGGAAAAAGAACCTTCCATTCAGGCATTTCTGACCCGCACACCGGATCTGGCCATCCAGCAGGCGAAAGCCGCGGATGAAAAACGCGCCCAGTTAAAACGCTCCTTCGCGGTAGTTCCTAAACTGCTTGGCCTGCCTATCGCGGTCAAAGATGTGTTGGCTGTGGAAGGCATTCGCTGTACCTGCGGTTCAAAGATCCTTGAAAAATTTGTCCCCGTACACACGGCCACCTGTGTGCGCAAGCTGCAAGAGGCCGGTGTAGTCATTCTGGGGAAGACCAATACCGATGAATTTGCCATGGGTTCATCCACAGAGAACTCGGCGTACTTCACCACCCGTAATCCTTGGGATCTCGATCGGGTTCCCGGCGGTTCCAGCGGCGGAAGCGCCGCGGCGGTAGCCGCGAATTTTACGGCCGCCGCATTGGGTACCGATACCGGCGGCAGCATCCGTCAACCGGCTTCTTTCTGCGGAACGACGGGCATCAAGCCGACCTACGGACGTGTCAGCCGCTACGGGCTGATCGCGTACGGATCATCCCTCGATTCAGCCGGTGTGCTCACCCGCACGGTGGAAGATGCCGCGCTGCTCTTTGAAGTGATGGCCGGGTTTGACCCCCGTGATGCCACTACGAGGGATGTTCCAGTACCCCAGATACAACTGGACGAGCGTGCAGACCTGCACGGAATACGTATCGGCGTTCCGAAAGAATACTTCATCAAAGGCATCCAGCCTGAGGTAGAGCAGGCCGTTCGCGAGGCGATTGCCCGGTTTGAAGCGATGGGCGCCGTGATCAAGGAAGTCAGCCTGCCGCATACGGAATACGCCCTGCCGGTCTATTATCTGATCGCCCCGGCGGAAGCCAGCGCCAACCTGGCGCGCTACGATGGCGTGCGCTTCGGCCTGCGTGTGGAAACTGAAAGCAACATTGAGATGTTCAAAAAATCACGCGGCGCGGGTTTTGGATCTGAAGTCAAACGCCGTATCATGCTGGGTACTTACGCCCTTTCCGCCGGCTATTATGACGCCTATTATGGACAGGCACAGAAGGTGCGCACGCTGATCAAACAGGATTTTGAGAAAGTTTTTGAATCTGTCGACATGATCGCCGCGCCCATTGCTCCGACAACCGCCTTCAAACGCGGCGTGCATACCGAAGATCCGCTGGCCATGTACCTTGAGGATGTGTTCACCCTGCCGGCTAACCTGGCGGGCGTCCCCGGGCTGGCGTTCTGCTGCGGGTTCGATAACCAGAAAATGCCTGTTGGAATCCAATTGATGGGGCCGCATTTCAAAGAAGAAAGTCTTTTCAAAGTGGGGCACGCCTACCAGCAGGTGACTGACTGGCACAGGCAATCTCCGAATTTATAGACGAAAAAATCCGCCGGATTTCCGGCGGATTTTTACTTAATCTGACGCAATAATTCTGTACGTTTTCAACTGGTCAAGATTATTGTCAACGTAAATTTCAACCCGGTACGACCCGGTTGGAAATTCACCATCAGGGGCAAGTGTGAAATTCAGATTTCCCGATCCGCCAGTTGTAATTTCGGTAGTATCAATAATTTCGTTATCCCTGCCCTCCAGATCCACACTTGTGGTTACCCAATGGGCAGAAAACAGGGTATCTTCCGGGGCGTTCTCGACGGCTACTATGGCATGGATGGTATCTGTGGGAAGAAATTCTGTCGACGGATCGACCGGATCGTATGTTTCCGGTTCTGATTCGTGAGCCAGCGTAACTCTGGTGATCAAACCGCCCGGTTGCGGAACAGGAAGCGGGATTGTGGTTGGTTCGGTGGAAGAGATATCTTCCCCGTCAGAGGTACCGGTTACCGTTTTACACGAAAGAGCCAATGCCAGAATAATCACACAGAGAAACAACAGTTTCGCGCGTTTCATGCCATCCTCCTTTTCCGGTTAACCTCATAATACGATCATAAAGCATTAAACCCGGCGGTGCAATCGCCGGTATGGTCATCAGTAAAAGCAGTGATAAAATCATTAAACCCCACCTGGGAGAATTCTCATGTCATCAACCATAAAAATTGTCATACCCATGGCCGGACTCGGGACCCGAATGCGCCCGCATACGTACAGCAAGCCAAAGCCGCTGATCGGTCTGGCGGGTAAAACAGTCCTCGATTATGTTCTGGAGCAATTCAAGCCGCTGCCCGCTTCATACAAGCCGGAGTTTGTGCTGATCGTTGGCCCCAATCAGTTGGAGCAGGTCAAGGAATATATGAACCTGATCCACCCGCACAAGACGGTGCATTTTGTAGTTCAGGAACACATGCGCGGCCAATCAGACGCGCTCTACCTGGCGCGCGAACATTTGCACGGCCCCATGTTGATGACCTTTTCTGACACACTTATTGAAACCGATTTTGATGTGCTAACCGATGACCGCATTGACGCGGCCGCCTGGGTGAAACCCGTCCCCGACCCGCGCCGCTTTGGCGTGGCAGAAGTGGACGGGCAGGATTGGGTCAAACACCTGGTGGAAAAACCCCAGGAAATGTCCAACAATCTGGCGCTGGTCGGCTTCTACTATTTCAAAAAGGGCGAAGACCTGATCGCCGCCATCAAAGATCAGATGGATCGCAGCATTGTTCTCAAAGGGGAGTATTTCCTGGCAGATGCCATCAACCTGATGCTGGAAAACGGCGCGAAGATCCGCCCCAGCCGGGTAGGCACCTGGCTGGATGCCGGAACGCCGCAAAGCCTGCTGGAGACCAACCAGTACTTGCTGGAACACGGTCACGACAATTCTGTTGAAGCCGCCAAACGGCCCGGGCTGTGCATCATTCCGCCGGTGTTCATTCACCCCTCTGCTGTGGTTGAAAACTCGGTGATCGGCCCGTACGTCTCGATGGATGCCAATTGCGAAGTGCGCAATGTCATCTTGAAGAACACCATTGTGGAAAAAGGTACGCTCATTCAGCAGATGATATTGGAAGATTCGCTGCTGGGCCGCCATGTGCAATTGCAGGGGCAGGCGGCGAAATTGAATCTGGGAGATTCTTCCTGGGCGATGGAATAACAACCCGGGTTGAGTGCCTGGCCAGCCAGCGTTACCCTGACAGACCGCTGCGGTTCGAATGGTTTAGCCGGTTCCACGAGGTTGTGAAGGTGATCAGCGAAGCTCGTTCCCCGCAGGGCTACGCCTTCACGGTTCTGGATGGCGATAACAACAAATTTCTCCTCTTTTACAACGAAACTAAACAGGTATGGACGGTGAAACCATGGAATTAAATCAGGCCCAAAAATCCTATCTGAGCACCCGCGTTGCGGAACTCAAGCCATCCGGAATCCGCAAATTCTTTGACATTGTTGCCACCATGAAGGATGTAATTTCCCTGGGTATAGGCGAGCCGGATTTCACCACACCGCTGCCCATCCTGGAAGCCGGTGTCCGGTCACTACATGCCGGTGAAACACATTACACCTCCAATTCCGGCAAGATCGAATTACGTAAAGCACTTTCCCAGAAATGGGAAAACCTGTACGGTATCTCCTACCACCCGGAAAAGGAAATGCTGATCTCTGTAGGTGGCTCCGAAGCCCTATACCTGGCCTGCACCGCCATCCTGAATCCCGGTGACGAGGTGATCATCCCCACGCCATGCTTTGTGGCTTACCAGAGTGAAGTGCTGCTGGCCGGCGGTGTTCCCGTGGAAGTGCCGCTCAAAGCCGAAGATAACTTTGACCTCAAACCGTCTGCCATTGAAGCGGCCATCACCCCGCGCACCAAAGCCATCCTGCTGGGCTTCCCAAACAATCCCACCGGCGCTGTTGCCAGCCGCGAAGCCCTGCTTGAGATCGCCAAAATGGCGGAAAAACATGACTTGATCGTCATGTCTGATGAGATCTATGACCGCCTGGTGTACGGCGTGAAGCACGTTTGCTTCCCGACCCTTCCCGGCATGAAAGACCGCACCATTTTGCTGGGCGGTTTCTCCAAAGACTACGCGATGACCGGCTGGCGTATCGGTTTTGCCGCCGCTCCGGAACCCATTCTGACCGGCATGCTGCGTGTGCACCAGTACACCATCATGTCCGCCCCCACCACGGCACAGGATGCCGCCACCGAAGCCCTTTTGAAGGCTGAGCCGTATGTGGTGGACATGGTGGCGGAATATGACCGCCGCCGCAAGTTGATCGTCAACGGGTTCAATGAACTCGGGTTGAAAACTGTGGAACCGCACGGAGCGTTCTACGCTTTCCCGAACGTCAACGCTTCGGGGATGGATGAAGATACCTTCGCCAACAAACTGCTGGCAGAAGAACGCGTGGCTATGGTCCCCGGCACAGCTTTCGGCGCCGGCGGCGAAGGTTTCTGCCGTGCCAGCTATGCCACCGCCTACGAAAAGATCGAACAGGCTCTGGAACGCATGCACAATTTCATGCGCCGTCTGGGTTAATTCTTGAGAGAAAGTATCAGACAGATGGAATACGAAGTCGTCATCGGCCTGGAAGTACACGCGGAAATGGCCACCCGCACCAAAATGTTCTGCTCCTGCCAGGTGGTTGACTCAACCCAGGCGGAACCCAATACCACCGTCTGCCCGGTGTGCCTCGGCATGCCCGGCGTGCTGCCGGTGGTCAACAAACAGGCGGTGGA
>CAYQTY010000174.1:0-7422 GCA_964420535.1 uncultured Leptolinea sp.
TTCACGCACATGGCGATGGTACCGACGCCGCCGTCCACCTCCGGTTGGATCGCCTGTGTATTCCCGGGCAGTTCCTCCCACCCGCTGGTTCCAGGTGGTCACCCAGGGTCGAATTGACCGGTTGATGCCGGGGTATGGCGCCTCGTTGAGTGACCGTCAACGCTGGGATATTGTGGCATATCTTATGACCCTTGGCACAACCCCTGAACAAATTGCGCGCGGTTGGAATATCTACCGGGTGGATTGTCAGGAATGTCACGGGACAGAAACCACCGGCGGTTTTGGCAGTTCACCAAAATTAACCGGGCCTGAATTATTCCACCGATCAGTGGATGACCTGGTGTCGATCCTATCCTACGACCGCGACTCGCTGATTCACGCCGGGATCAATTTGACTGATGATGATGAGGTGAGTGTCATTGCTTTTTTGCGTACTCTGGTTTTTGGCCGGCAAACCGATGGTGTGGCAACTGCTGAAAATCCTCGCTCAACAATAGAAATTTCACCTGAAACCCGTTCGATAACTGGCAGGATCGTAAATGGAACTGGCGTACCAGCACCTGGCGGCCAACCTGTAAAACTTGTGGTCTATGATGATGGACTGCAGGGGTTCAGCCGGGAAACCATGACCGGCAACGATGGTTTTTTTGTTTTTGATGAGGTTTCCCAGAAGGCGGAGCGCACCTTTTTGGTTTCCACCCGGTACATGGATGTTGACTATACATCCGGGGTTCTTCATGCCAGCCAGCCGGATGAATTGAACGATGTCCGTATCACGATCTATGAACCTGAAACGAATATTTCACTGATCACGGCTGACCGGGTGCACGTTTTCTTTGAGTATCCACGTTCTGATACCATCCGGGTGGTGCAACTGTATGTGTTAAACAATCCGACCAACCGGATGATCACAGCCTCGTATCCCGGCAGCGTAGTGATAAATTATCCATTGCCCTCCGAAGCATTAAACCTGCAATTTCAAAACGGTACTCTCGGCCAGCGTTATCAGATGACCCGCGACGGGATTGGCGACACTCAGCCGATCACACCCGGTGACAGTACTCAGGTGCTCTTTTCGTATGATCTGCCATACCGGGGCGAAGTGAATTTTGATGTCAATATTCCGGTTAGAGCTGAAACTGTAAATGCGCTGCTGGCAGCAGAAGGTGTCTCATTGAAGTCCCGCCAGTTGCAGGAGATCGGGGAAAAGGTCATTCAAAACAACACGTGGCGCTTGTTTACGGCTAGCGGGATTGACCCCGGAACCACGATCCACATACAGATATCCGGAAAACCACGGGTGAAAACTCCGCGTGATAACGAAATGAGCAGCAGCCTGGCAGTTGGAATTGTCTCCCTCGTGATCGTACTGGTTCTGATTGCCACGATCCTGTTCAGGGATGTGATGGAAAAACGGACGCAAGTTCGTGATAGCGGAATTCCTTACACAGATGGCGTAGACCGTAACGCGATACTGGACGCGATCATCGCGCTGGATGACCAGTACCAGGCCGGACAGATCCCCGCAGCAGCCTATCATGAACGGCGGGTGGAGTTGAAGGACCGGTTCGGGAGGATTTCGGAATGACTTCGAACACGGCTGTGATATTTACCCGGGATCTTACCCGACGCTTGGGTCGGAGGGATGCGCTGCGTGGTGTTGACCTGCAGGTGGAGAAGGGGCGGATCGCGGCTTTGATCGGGCCAAATGGCGCCGGGAAAACCACGCTACTGAGGATCCTCTCCACGCTGATGCGGCCGGATTCCGGTGAGGTGGTTGTCAACGGGTACCGGCTGCCCGTGCAATCCGATGGGGCTCGGGGGAGTATTGGGGCTGTTTTTCATCACACCATGGTTTACGGTGACTTCAATTCCCGTGAAAATCTGCGTTTCCACGCCCGGCTGCATAATCTGGCGAATCCCGATACGCGGATCGACGGCCTGTTGGGTGAACTCGGGCTGGACCCGGACCGGCTGGAACCGGCGCGTACGTATTCCTGCGGCATGCTGCAGCGGCTGGCGCTGGCCAAAGCGCTGCTGCCACAACCGGTTGTACTGCTGCTGGATGAACCGTTTACCGGATTGGATACACTATCCGCTCAACGGCTCAATTTCCTGCTGGCCAGAGAATCAGAGCGCGGCTGCACCATCCTTTTTTCTGGGCACGACCTTTCCGGTATGGAAAAGACCGCATCTCAGTTTATTCTGATGGCGGAAGGCCGGGTGATCGGCGTCCATGAGCGTGACAACCTGCCGGATGGCGGACTGAATGTGTTGTACCGGCAGATGTTGAGCGGCATGAACAGCGGGGTGGCGGAATGATGCGCCTCAAAGAATACACCCTGTTTGTGCTGGGGATTCTACGGAAAGACCTCCTCTTGGAATGGCGCAGCCGGGAACAGGTGGGCGGCATGTTGGTCTTCGCGCTGCTGGCAATCTTGATTTTCAACTTCGCGTTGGAGCTGGAAGCCTCGCCTACACCGGGGACGGTTTCCGGTGTCCTGTGGGTTACTTTGATATTTGCCGGCACCATAGGGTTGAACCGGGCAATGGCATCGGAAAAAACCAACGGTTGTTTTGATGGTCTGCTGCTGGCGCCGGTTGACCGGTCTGCCGTCTACTTTGGCAAGGCTTTTGGCAATACCCTGTTTATGTGGGTTGTGGCGGCAATCTTGCTGCCTCTATTGGCTGTTCTGTATCCGGTCAACGTGATGCACGGCGGGATCGTGCTGATCATTGTGCTCGGCACACTTGGTTATTCACTGTCCGGCACATTGCTGGCAGCCATGACATACCAGACCCGCGCTCGGGATATGCTGCTGCCTATTTTGCTATTCCCAGTGGCGCTGCCGGTGCTGCTTGCTGCTGTCAAAGCCACCGGGATGTTGCTTGGCGGTTTCCCCATGGCGGATGCCCATTTCTGGGTGAATATGCTTCTGGCTTTTGATGTGATCTTTGCCGTACTGTGCTGGATGCTGTTTGATTTTGTGGTGGAAGAATAAGCGGAGAGATCGACCATGCAGAAACAATCCATAAACCTGACCATTCTGGACGCGGTTTCCGCCATATTACTGGCTGCGGCCATTGTCATTGTGTTCTTTTTCACCCCATTGGAAGAAACCATGGGCGCAGTGCAGAAAGTGTTTTATATGCATGTATCCGCCGCCTGGGTGGGGATGCTCGGGTTCCTGGCGGCGGCGGTGTGCGGGGCGGTATATCTGAAAACACGTGCATCCCGCTGGGATGTGATGTCAGAGACCGGAGTGGAGATCGGGTTGGTGTTCACCCTCGTGGGCATCGTCAGCGGGTCGATCTGGGCTAAACCGGTGTGGAACACCTGGTGGACGTGGGATCCGCGGTTGACCACTTCGGCTGTGATGGTGCTGGTATTTCTGGCGTACCGCATGCTGCGGCAGGGGCTGGATGACCCCGGAAGGCGGGCGCGCTATTCCGCGGTGTATGCCGTGGCGGGTTTTGTCTCCGTGCCGTTGACGTTCTTTTCCATCCGGCTATTCCGTACCATTCACCCGGTGGTGGTGGCCGGGTCAAGCGGTATGTTTGCTATGGATCAGGCTATGCTGACGGCATTCTTTATATGCCTTGCTGCCTTCACCGTGCTGTTTGCCGACCTGTTCTGGCACCGGTATCTTCTGGGAATGCAAATGGAAGAGATCGATATTCTGGAAGCTGGAGTTGAAGGAGGATTGGAATGAATACCCTGCCGGATACCTGGACGTATTTTTATGCCGGTTACGCGGTCATTCTGTTCTCGATAATCGGGTACGCGGTTTCTCTATTTGTCCGCTGGCAGCGCGGCAGAGAGCGTCTGGCGCGCAGGCGGGAAAAGAATAAATAACCCGGGAATTTATTCCGGCAGATGTTTTACCATCGAATGTTGGGTTTTATTAATAGCGAATCCCAGACCTTTATAGAAACGGTGCGCTTCTTCACGAATAATGTTGGTATGCAGACGTACGGTGAAGATACCGAGTGACCGTGCCCAATCCTCCACCGCGGCGATCAGCGCGGCACCGATGCCCTGCCGGCGGTGGTCACGGCTGACGACCAGACCGTCAATTTCCACGAGGGGATCCACCTCAAGGCTCACATGCCGGCTGGCCTGAATGTAGCCGGCGGCCCGGCCGTTGCCGGGGTCAGCCACAAAGACCACACACCCGGGGTCTGAAAGGACACTGTTCATACGGGCGGTCATAGTCTCGGGACTTGTGGGGTAGCCTAGCTGCTCCGCGAGGGAGAGGATGCTCTCAAGGTCGTCCAGGGTGGCGCGGCGGATCGTTAAGTTGGGGTTCATTTCGGGCATTATTACGGAAAAACAATAATTGATGCGCTCGCTTTCGAGCGCATCAATTATTGTTAAGTTCGTTTTGAAAAAAAATAACAAAATTCAAGAACAAAAGATGAACCGAGACCAACCATGGCAACCCAATATCCCCAATGCAAATAAGATATATGTTGAATGCCAATCATGTCTAGAATACTTATCAGACTAATTACCCCCAAAACAAGCAAACTTATTTTCAATATTTTTAAAAATAACAAATCCTCAAAATTAGATTTAAAAAATGTCTCGAAAATATAAAAAACACAATAAATAAGCATTGCATATAATCCTACAAATAATGGAAATGCCCGTAAAGCCATACTTATACGCCCTGATATAGTCTCCTCTAAACTTAGTGAAAACAATACGTTGTTTTTAAAAAGACACATTGCCTCAAATCCCGTCTTTTCATACCAGGCTTTCTTTGACCAATCCAAATCACCAAGCCAGGGGCAGTAAAATGCGAACAGGATAATTAAGCAATTTATTAATCGAAATATTTTTGATTTTGAAAATGTTAAGGTCTTATTTTTAGATTTTTTGGAAATTGCCATTGTGTTTTCCCCGTGTTAAATTGCAAAACAGATCATATCAATTCATAGTTTTATATCATATTAGGTTTCCACTACCCAGATTATAGATGTATCCAGATAATTCGAATGTATTCGCGTTTGAATGCATCATTTTGTTTGATTTGTTTGTTACCGATGGGAAAACAGCCTCCATTTTTCTTGTAAAGGTTCTTATTATCTTGCTTGTGATGCGCTCGAAAGTGAGCGCATCCTTCTTTAATAGTCTGAGATTATTTGTCAATACAATTCTTTATTGACAAACGTACGAAATGTGCTAATATAAAAACGTAGCCAATAAGCTACGATAAGGAGACTGAATGAAGAATATCTTTACCAAAAAATCATTGATTATCCTCGGTACGGCTGAATCGGTTAGCGGTATCGGTGACTGGATCACCATGATGGCTGTGTTGGCCATGCTGGTATTCCGCGGTGGCGGTGGTGTGGCGGCCAGCAGCGGCATTTTCCTGGCCGGGCTGGTGCCCACCTTGATCGTCAGCCCGCTGGCCGGCTGGCTGGTGGACCGGGTGAACCGCAAGACCCTGCTCATTGGCAGTCAGCTTCTGGCTGGACTGGTTGTCAGCGGGCTATTTTTCACCACACAACTCGAGATGATCTATGTCATTCTCGCGGTGTTAGCGATGGTAATCTCGGTGATCACCCCCACCCGGCAGGCGGTCATCCCCGATCTGGTGGACCGGGATGACCTGACCAAGGCCAACGCCTTCCTTCAGCAGCTGGCAGGGCTTGTCAAGGTGTTTTCACCGGTTCTCGCCGGATTTGTTCTGACTGTGATGGATCCGCATCAGGCCATTCTGTTTGATGTGGCTTCGTTTTTTATCTCCGCCTTTGTGATGACGTTTTTACCTTCCCTGCCGCCGCACCGGAATGAGCCTGACGCCGTTTCTTCTTCCAAAACCGGCGTTTTGGAAACAGGGAACCCTTTCCTGGTGATGCGTTCCATCCCGCAGATCCGTATTCTCTTCATCACCGTGTTTACGGCCATCCTGGGGATTATCGGGTTTGATGTCTTAATTTCAATTTACACTCGCGATGTATTGCTGGCTGGTGAAACGTTTTACGGTTTAACCATAAGCCTTGTGGGGATTGGCTCACTGGCTGCCACAGTGTTGCTGATGCGGCGGAAGACGAACGGAAATCCATGGAAGGATATGACAACAGGCTTTGCTCTGCTGGGCGTACTACCTGTCACTCTTGTTATCGCGTTTCAGTTTGACGATGTCACGCTGGCGCGCAACCTACTGATCGGTTCGTGTTTTATCGGCGGTATCGGCAACGGACTGGTGCATGTTCAGGTGGGAACGATCATGCAGCTGGCCACCCCCGCGAATATCCTCGGGCGGGTGGGCGGGTGGCTGCAAACAGTGATGGTCGCAAGCCAGCTCGTTGGATTGTTGGCTACGCCGTTCCTGGTGCCGAAATATGTTTCGATGGAAATATATTTCGCCGGGATGTGTGTGCTGATCGGAATATTGCTGGTTTACCTGATCTTCTTTGTACTGGGCAGACAGGGATCAAACCCGGCCAGTACGCCCGCGGAGATTGATTAAAATAGAATCATGACCAATCAATCCGGACCTGATGCAAAAGGATGGAAGATCGTCCAATCTGCCGCTATGGAGATGGACGCCGCGCTGGCGATAGCCGGGGGAAGCTTTCCCCGCGCCGGATTAACCGCAGATATCAAGCCGTTGCAAGACGCTCCGGAGGACTGGAAAGCCCTCTGGAGCGTCTTTTTCAAGAATATGACCTGGTACAGTTCCATTCTGGAAAACATTGCTGTGATGGCCGGTGTGTTGGATGAGCCGCATTATTCGCGGGCTACCATGGCCATTCGCGGTTTGACGGCGGAAGAAGCCATCCATCACATGGAAGAATTGACGGCTGGAACAGGAATTGCTGTACCGGCCGGTTCAAATCCGGAGGAAACCCTGCGGGAACTTTTCATCCGCTACCGGCGGTCCGCGTTTGAAAAAATCAATCTGATCCATCCCAAAGATCAACTATATGAAAACCGTTTAACCCGGGAGATCCAATTTTGTCTGGATATCATCCAGGGTGGAAAAAGTCACGATGAATTCTGGCACTGGCTGGATCAGTTTTACTACGGCATATACCAGCCCTGGCGGGAAACTAGACGCTCGTTTTTGAACGATTTAGAACAGCGGGTTGTCACCATGCTGGCTGACACCGGCATGGCCGGAAAGGGGATCGATATTTCCTGGCTCCCTGAGATGAACCTCGCGCTGCGATACCCTGAGATCAAAGCCGCCGTGGAAAACCGCACTCTGTTTATCAAATTCTGGCTCGAACCTTTCGGTTTTGCCGACACTTACGCGCTGATGCCGGATTCGGTTTATATATCTTTCGCGGAACCCGGCCAGATGTATGAAAATTTTCTGGCCTATTCAAAAAACCTGGCCGCTCAGGCACAGGCACTGGCTGACCCCACCCGGCTTATCATATTACGGCTGATCCGCGTGATGA
>CAYQTY010000175.1:0-2217 GCA_964420535.1 uncultured Leptolinea sp.
AGGACGCAGCCCTTTCAAGGCTAAAACCGGAGTTCGAATCTCCGTGGAGGCACTGGTGACGCAAAAAAGACGTCACGAGATGGGATATAATCCCGAGTGATCAAACCGCCGGGAGACCGGCGGTTTTCATCCCCAACTTCCCCGCAAACGGGTCGACGAAACAGGACATGGATTGCGGCGAAGTGAAGATTGGAGAGGCTAATGAAGTATGCCATTTTGGAATGCGGCGGCAAGCAGTACAAAGCCGTCGAAGGTACCACAATAGATGTGGACCGCATGAACATAGAAGCCGGCCAGGAAATTAAACTGGATTCGGTTCTTCTGGTTGTTGACGGAGAAACCGTCAAAGTCGGCACGCCGAGCGTTAAAGGCGCCGCGATCAAAGCCACCGTGAAAGAAGAATTCAAAGGTCCGAAACTGGTGGTTTTCAAATACCGCCCCAAGAAACGCATCCGTGTCAAAACTGGTCATCGCGAGAAATATACCCGCTTGATGATCAACTCGATTGAAATGGAGTAGGAACAATGGCACATAAAAAAGGCGGCGGTTCAACCCGCAACGGACGCGATAGTAATGCACAACGGCTGGGCGTGAAGAAGTTCGCTGGAGAACGCGTACTTTCCGGCAACATCCTCGTACGCCAGCGTGGAACCCGTATTAAACCCGGTCGCAACGTCGATATCGGCAAAGACGATACTCTGTTCGCGATTGCTGAAGGTGTCGTCGTATTCGCCACCCTGCCGAATGGCCAGAAAATGGTTTCGGTTGACCCTGTAGTTGAATCAGCGGCGGCGTAGCACAAAAGGCAAGGCTGCTGCACCGTCATCCACAGACTGGTATGCCGGATGCAGTCAATTCCTTTGAAAGGATGGTAGTTTGTTATGAAGAAGGGTATCCACCCAACATATTACACTGACGCGCAGGTGATTTGCGCCTGCGGCAATACCTGGACCACCGGGTCCACCCGTAAAGTTATTCACACCGAGGTGTGCTCAAAATGCCACCCGTTCTTCACCGGCCAGCAGCAGCGTATTCTGGACGTTGAAGGCCAGGTTGACCGCTTCTACAAGAAGCTGCAGGCCCGCCAGGAAATGGTTGACACCAAGAAAGCCCGCGAGACCGCCAAAGTCTCTCCCGAGCGCCCCATTACCGAACTGGCTCTGGGCAGCCGCCCGACCGAAGCTTTATCTAAAGCCGGCATTTCCAATGTTGGCCAGTTCCTCGACAAATTGGGTGAGGGCGAAGATGTGGTTTTGGCCATCGAAGGTTTTGGCCGCAAATCCTTGATCGACCTCAAGAAAAAGCTCCGCCAGATGGGTTACGAACTTCCGGCTGGCGCCGAAGAAGTTGCCGCGTAAGCAACGGTTTCAGTACATTTTTTCAGGCAGGTAGTTTTCTTACCTGCCTGAAGTTTTTAATATGCAGAGAGCCTGTTTGGTATAGAATAAATCAAAAATCTCCCTGAGGATGTCATGACAGAGACAATCGGTTCGCTTGAAGTGGTATGTGGTTCCATGTTTTGCGGCAAAACAGACGAATTGATCCGGCGTCTCCGGAGGGCGGTCATCGCGAAAAAGAAGGTTCAGGTCTACAAACCGGCCATTGATATGCGCTATTCACAGGAGCAGATCAATTCACATGCCGGTTCCGCGTTTGACGCCGTTCCGATTTCGACAGCGCGTGAAATTCTGGCCTATCTTGAACCGGAAACCACAGTTGTGGGTATTGACGAGGCTCAATTCCTGGATGATGCAATTCTGGATGTCGTGGATGAATTGATTTCCCGGGGTATTCGGGTAATTGTTGCCGGTCTGGATACTGATTTCCGGGCCGAACCGTTCGGGTGTATTCCCGTACTGATGGCCAAGGCAGAACGTGTGGACAAGCTTCAAGCCATCTGCATGGTTTGTGGTGGACCTGCCAGCCGCACCCAGCGCCTGGTTAACGGTAAACCGGCACGTTATAGCGACCCGGTGGTGATCGTCGGCGCGGCAGAAATGTATGAAGCCCGCTGCCGCGCGCATCATGAAGTTCCCCGTTAATCCTTCCCCTCAGAATTACAGGTTGATAAAGGATCTCATGAAAGATTATCACGATTTTCTCGCGGAAGTTTTGATACCTGAAGACAGGCTGCAGGCACGGATCACTGAACTGGGAAAGAAAATCAGCCAGGATTATGCCGGTAACGAACTCCTGATGATCTGTATTCTGCGCGGC
>CAYQTY010000175.1:2227-3358 GCA_964420535.1 uncultured Leptolinea sp.
TGATGTTCCTTACGGACCTGATTCGTCACATCGACGTGCCAGTTGCCATTGAGTTCATGGCCGTCTCGTCTTATGGTGTGGGAGGGCGCGAATCAAGCGGCAATGTGCGTATCACGCTAGATTTAAATTGCAGTATTCAGGATAAGCATGTAATCATCGTGGAAGATATTATCGACAGCGGCCACACTCTGGCATCTGTCATTGAATTGTTACAAACCCGAAATCCGGCCAGCCTGTGTGTCTGCACATTGCTCGACAAAGCCGAACGCCGCGAAGTTGACGTACCGGTGAAATACACCGGCTTTCCCATCCCCAACAAATTCGTGTTCGGGTATGGACTGGATATTGATGATTATTACCGCAACCTGCCTTTTATTGGTGTGGTTGATCTGGAAAAATTCCAACCGGAATAGACCGGTTTACACCCATGCAACTTCCCATCAGAGATACAACAACACCGCTTCTGCGCCGCCTGCGTGAAGTGATTGATCCGGCTGCCGGCGCCTGGCTGGTGGGCGGTGTTGTTCGCGACCAGTTGGCCGGAAAACCGTGCCACGATATTGACCTGATCTTTCCCCGGGATCCCCGTAAATCCGCCCGCCGTGCCGCAGACGCGCTGGATGGGAAGTTTTTTACGCTGGATGACGAGCGGGGGATCTACCGGGTTTTACTGGAACTGGACGGGCAAAGCTACATGATCGATCTGGCCCGGTTTCAGGCCCCAGAACTGGAAGACGACCTGCGCGCGCGGGATTTTACCGTTAACGCGATGGCGGTAAAACTGCATGAACCGGGCACGGGCGCCGACCCGCTTCACGGTTTACAGGACCTGAAAGACAAAGTATTACGCCCGTGTTCTGACAGCGCGTTTGTTAACGATCCGGTGCGGACGATCCGGGCGGCGCGCATGTCGCTAGGTTTCAACCTTCGCCTGACTCCCGGAGTGACCGACCTCATCCGCGCGGCCAGCCCATTGCTAGATACGGTTTCTGCCGAACGGAAGCGCGATGAATTATTGAAACTTCTGGACGGGCCGCACCCTGCCAGCGGCATCCGCCTGTTGGAGGCGTTTGATGTGTTATTCCGCCTTTTGCCGGATTTGTCACAGTTGAAAGGCATCGAACAATCACT
>CAYQTY010000175.1:3368-7357 GCA_964420535.1 uncultured Leptolinea sp.
GTCGAACAGCCGCCTCGGTTTCATCCCGAGGGCGACGTTTGGGAGCATACCCTGGCAGTTGTCAGCCACCTTGACCGGCTGCTTGACCTCTTTTTACAGCCTGACAACATATTACAGGATGGCGGGAATCTGATGCTTGGTTTGACCGCCGGAAAATTGGGAAAATTTCGTGACAGCATTCGGGACCATTACAGTATCCGGTTGAACCCATTCCGGACCCGGAAAAGCCTGAATTTGCTTGCCGCCCTTCTGCATGATGTGGCCAAACCGCAAACCCGGGCATTAGACCCGGGTGGACGTGCTCATTTTTACCGCCACGAAGTCATCGGGGCAGAAATGGTACGTTCTAACAGTATGTCGCTGGCATTCAGCGAGGCGGAAGTCAATATGCTGGCTGTGATGACAGCCAACCACATGAAGCCGCGCTATTTTTCTGATCAAAAACCGCTGCCGGACCGGCGAAATGTATTCCGGTACTTTAAATTAGCAGGGGAAGCCGGTGTGGATACCTGTTTTCTCAGCCTGGCTGATTCGTTGGCAAAAACCAACCAGATGCCCCGGCAAGAGGACTGGGCGGCTGAACTGGAAAAGGTTGCCGTGTATTTTCAGGGCTGGTTTGAGGAACGCGATAACTGGGTTTCGCCGGTGCGGCTGGTGAATGGTGACGACCTGATGAAGATATTCCGGTTGCAGCCGGGGCCGGTATTGGGATCCATTCTCGATCAAATACAGGAAGCCAGTGCCGCGGGTGATATTGAAAACCGTGAGGAAGCCCTGGAACTGGCCGATACGATCATATCTAAAATGAGTGGATCAAATGGTACCGGAACCAGCGGTTGACCTGTTCCACATAGAAATGGGGGAAGGGCAGCCGGTTATCCTGCTGCACGGTTTTCCGCTTGACCATACTACCTGGCTTCCGGCCTCCACGCTCCTCGCGGGCAAATTCCGGTGCCTTTTGCCTGATCTTCGAGGACATGGAAAATCGCCTGTAACAGGTTCAGAGGCCACCATTGGGATTATGGCGATGGATGTCATCCGGCTGATGGATACCCTGCGGATTGACAGTGCCATTATTTGCGGCCATTCGATGGGGGGATATATCTCCATGCGTATCGCGCATGAGTTTCCTGATCGTGTTTGTGGATTAGGACTGATCGCCACCCGGGCAGACGCGGACGCACCGGAACGGGCTGCCGCACGCATGGCAAGCCGGAGTGAAGTATTGGAAGGGCGGACTGAAGCCCTGATTCAAAGCATGTCGCAGCGATTAACCGATCGGGAAGACATCCGTGCTGCCATTATGCCGGTTATGCGGCGAACAAACCCGCGGGGTATTGCGATGGCTCAATTTGCGATCGCGAAACGGGAAGATGCTTCCCAATGGCTTGAAAATTTGATCTTCCCGGTGGTGGTCGTCGCGGGTGGAAAGGATGCCATCAACACTGTAGAGGTGTCGGAGAGCATGTGTTCTCACCTGCGGGACTGCCGTTATTTCCCGAGTCCAGATTCCACTCACATGGTATTAATGGAAGAACCCGGGCTGGTAGCCCGGGCTCTGGAAGAGACATACTGAGGATAAATCATTATCCCTGCGGGGGACCGGCGAAATCCGTCACTTTACAGGCGGCCAGGTCATCGTGAATTACACAACCTGATAAACCGCTGATTGCCAGGCTGCGGAGAAACGTCAGAATTTTTGAGGGTGACGCGGCCATGACGATCATGGTCGTCTTGCCTCCAGAACGCGTTAACCCAACCAGCCCGAGGTCTTTCGTTTTAATCCGGTCAAAGTAGGGAACCTCAATGATTTCCGGGCCTGAAACGGTCTCATCCTCTTTCTCATAGTAAGCTTCCATGGTCCTATCATAATCAGGTGTGGATGTACCAACCGGTCCTTCTTCCATCATTTCTGGTGATTGTGTCGACATGGGGAAGGGCGTTGCAGTTGGATCCGTTGTATCTTCGGTTTCTTCCCCGTTAGCTTCGATCGAAGGGGCAAGGTTTATCGTCAAATCTTTCAAAATATCAGCGGTAGTTTCCGATTCTGAAAATGTTGACAACACAATCCGGCTGGTTGAGTCGCTGTCAGATTTTGAGATGGTCAGGCTGCCGGAGGGCAACTGGAAATAGCTTTCCAGGTTCGACGCGGCAGAAATCAAATCTCCGGTTACATCCATTTTACCGGCCGGCTGCAAAACGATATCTCCGTCAAACAATGCCGGAAAATCTGTCAGCGTTTTCATCCGTGGATTGGCCGTCAAAAATTTTGCCAGGTTATTGACCAAAACCTGATTATCCGACGATAGCACATATTCTGATGTGATCAGGCTCAGGTCACCGATTGCGATGACAGTGCCATCACCGGATTCGACAAGATCCATAACGGAATAAATTTCATCACTTTCATTTGTGGATGACAACGTCTTATCACTGGTTTTGGCTAATTGTCTCCCGCCGGAGGTGACGGAGTGTCCTCCGTAAACAACCAGTTGATGGATCCCCCTGGTCAGGTCATGGTCGGCAAAATCGTTGATGAATACATTCCGGAAATTGCCTTCATTTTCAATCATGTTGTACAGGTAGTCATCCGCGAACGCGATATCAAACGGTTCCAGCAGCAGGTTGGCATTGTCTGTTCCACTCAGCATCGTTGTTCCCGCGCCGCCGCCGGAATCCACCATAGGCATGGCTGACATCGAATTTCTGGTGGGATCTGTGATGACAACCAGCTTGCCGCCGCGGTTAACGAAGCCACTGATCTGGGCGATCTCCTGTTGCGTGAAACGCATGATCGGGGTAATCGAAACAAATACATCTGCTGATTTCAGGCTGGTATCCAGGTTGGTTTGCTCTGAGGTTATTTGAATGGCGCCGCCATATGATTCGATATACCGTACCAGCGGATCGATCTCTGAAATAGAGTATTGATTCTGGTGTTGAAGATCCAGCAAAACCGTAACGTCCGGTTTTTGAGGGGAACGGGGCAAGGGCATTTCAGTAGAAAGCGCGGGCTTTGGAAAGTCAATATTGGAGTAATCAGGCAGGGTGGGTGTCGTGGTTCGCGCCGGTAGGCTATAAAACCAGAAAACAGTTATCAAACCTGGGAGGAGGAAACATACCAGAGCTATTATCCATAGGTATCGTTTCATTGGGCATCTCCCAGACCGGGAATATATAAAAGGTAGGTGCCAGATTTTGCCGGGTACGCAGAGATATTCCCTTCGGCATCCTGCCGGAAAAAGCCAAGGGGCATATTAGATATTTGCTGTGTCAATCCGGCGGCGGTGAAGAGGTCCAGCGTTTGATAATGCCGGATACCGGCCATCCTGGCGGCGGCTTCAATGGCTTCGCTTTGCGTCCCCAGACCGTCGATCAACCCCAGGCGTTCTGCGTCGCTGCCGGTGTAGATCTCGCCTCGGAGAATCATTTCATCCGGCATTTTTAACCTATCTCCACGCCCCAGTTTAACGGCTTGAAGAAAACCCTGTTTGAGTATTTCCAGCTCACGCGAGAATGAGTCCCGCGGCATGCCCCACATTTTATACGGGCCGGTGGAATAAATATCTTCGTACACGGCGGGTTTATCAGGCCGGGTGCCAATGACACCAATATTGCCAATCTCTGAGCTGGCTTTGGCGAGGATCAGGTCAGTGGCGCTGGCAAGGTAATACCCACCGCTGGCCGCCATCCCTTCGATGACTGTCACCACGGGTTTGGTTTTGCGGAGCTCGATCACTTCGCGATAGAGCGATTCTGTATCGGTAACGGTTCCGCCGGGTGAGTTGACCACCAGAACTACCGCCCGCACATCATTTGAATTACGGGCTACAGCCAGCTCTTGCTGAATATTTTGAGATGTGTACGCGTAAATCGCGTCATTTAGGTAGATAACGCCAACCTTTGGCCGCGGAATGAGAAGGGAGAGTAGTATCCCGGCAGCCAGAGGAAGGATCACCCAGACGGCCAAACCCGTAAGAGTTCGCCGG
>CAYQTY010000176.1:0-1306 GCA_964420535.1 uncultured Leptolinea sp.
GGCGGCTGTTATAGTATTGTTCCAGCTCGGCGATCATCTGACTGACCGACGGCTGGGTCATATAAAGATCTTCTGCCGCGCGCGTCATATTCATGTGCTCACAGACTTTTAAAAACACAGAAAGATGCCGGATATTCATATGCATTTACCTATTATTATCATTGAATGATATTATTTTACATATATACAACAGGTTTGTATAGTATATCTATCTTCATTGAAGTCTTTATTTCTTTATCGGTAAAAATTAACAATTCTCAGTGAAGTTGTATTACAAGGGCCGTGGAATTACAGGTAGTAAACGCGTAGAACGGTACTTTACAGGTAGGACTGCAAAAACAGATAACGCGTCGGCTGATCTTGCTTCACTGTCTTCTTTTCCTTTGAAAAACCCCCGATTTTTCCCCCGGGGGTTTTTCGATTAATTTCTTTTATCCGGTTAACAGAGAAAGGGAGTTAAGGTTTGGGAGAAAATGATAGTGATTGATTGATCGATAGCATCATGGGAACCAGTTCATGGAGGGCGCAAAATGACTGCACCACAGCCGGAAAAACTACTACTAGTATCGACCAGCGGCGCAATAGAGGTCGCAAACAAGATGTGGTCTTTATGTACTCAATGAACGTGAAACTGAATGGTAGGTGGGAAGAGATTACGCTGCTTGTGTGGGGAGCATCAACTAAATTACTTCCCAGTGATATCGGTCTTCAGGTAGAACTTAAGCCGGTACAGGATGCCGGTGTGAGGGTAATCGCCTGTAAATCCTGTGCGGAGAAATTTTGGTGTAGTTTCTGAACTGGAAGCCCTGGGGATCGAGGTGTTTTACACCGGCGAGTTCCTGACGGATTGGATCAAATCCGGGATAAATATGTAACATTCTAAGCACAGGCATAAATTGGTGAATTCTGTATCAGGCTTTTCTTGGCGTAAACGGCTCGCATTGTTGAAACATATCCTTTGAAGTATGATAAGGAAAGGTTCAGCTCAGTCCTCGAGTCTGAATGGATGTGCCGAACAATGCAGTTTCTTTGGATGATCTTGCATTATTAAAAGGGCAAAACTAATGATGGAACATGCCATAATGTGCCCGCAGTGCAATGCCCCTCTAACTCCTCACAGGTTTGCGCGAACTGCTGTATGTGCATATTGTGGTGCGACTGTTCAACTGGGGGAAGGTGCCATATCGGCCCAAAAATTTCACGATACCTATCGGTTATGGAATTCCCCGCAGTCTTACCAAATTGCTTCATGGGTATCAATCGGAGACCGACACTGGGCAGTCGACAGGTTTCTGGCGCATGGCCG
>CAYQTY010000176.1:1316-7261 GCA_964420535.1 uncultured Leptolinea sp.
GGATGTTTATGCCGGGAGGCGTGCCCGCTGGCCAACAGAACTTGTCATCCTGAAGGTACTCCGGGATAACACCAATGCTGATTTGTTTGAAAATGAATGGAACGCCATAAATACGCTGCAAAAAAGTGAAGCTCAAGGGGCGAATACTTATTCCATGTTAATTCCCCAACCTGTTATGCGCGGGGTTTCAACGGACGGTTCATTCACCGGGAAAAAGATCAATATTTACCGGTAGGCCAGCGGATTTACGCATACTTTTGAAGATGTCATCCGGGCTTATCCACAGGGCATTCCACCACGCGCGTCCATCTGGGTATGGCGGCGAATGCTTGAAATCCTTTCCTTTATTCATGCTTCAGGAATGGCTCACGGAGCGGTATTGCCGTCCAACCTGCTTGTTCAGAAAAATGACCACGGAATCAGACTTGTGGGTTATAGCCTGGCCGGGCGAAAGGGTGGAAAGGTGGCATCCATCGAGAATTCGGGGGAACCCTTTTACCCGCCACAACGGCAGATGGAACGGGTTTTATCAGACCAGTTGGATATTTTAATGAGCGTCCGTTGTGTTATCGCTTTGCTGGGAGGAGATCCCTCAGATGCCTCCCTGCCGTCGGGCGTTCCACAAAAACTGGCTGACTATATTCAACAAATTGCCCAGGCTAAATCGGGGGATGCAGTATGCCAAAATGCGTGGAGTATACGGGAAGAGCTTGGCCGTATTGCTGATAATGCGTTCGGCGTTCCCCGGTTCATCCCAATTGATATGCCAGATTGACAGCCATTCACTATATTAAGGAGATACAAAAATGGGTTTTGGAAATTACAGCCTGACGGCTCATGAAGCACTTCTTCGAGATCGCGCAAATATCCCCCAGCAGCAGGTGTTTCAGCAAAGCAAATGCCATCCCCTGATGAATCCGAAAGGTGTCCGGCTTCGTGAAAGCCGTGACAGCGCTGACCATCCAAATTCACAGAGCATTGTTTTCGCCCTGGATGTTACCGGATCCATGGGGGGAATCCCCCGGTTGCTGGCCACAAAAGAATTGCCCACATTCATGAAAGTGCTTGTGGACTGTCAGATCGCCGACCCGCAAATCCTCTTTATGGCTGTCGGAGACGCGGTTAGTGATTCCGCGCCTCTTCAGGTTGGTCAATTCGAATCCACAGCTGAACTAATGGATAAATGGCTTACCTACTCGTATCTCGAGGGAGGCGGAGGTGGCAGCGGGGAAGAATCGTATGAGTTGGGTATGTATTTCCTTGCCACTCACACAGAAATGGACTGCGTGGTTAAGAGGAAGAAGCGCGGTTACCTCTTTATGACCGGAGATGAAAATCCGTATGCCATTCTCTCACGCCATATAATTGAAGCAGTTGTCGGTGACACGGTGGATGATGACCTGCCTGTAGTAGAGATTGTGGCGGAATTGCAAAAAACCTATACCCCGTTCTTTATCATTCCAGATAAAGACAGGGCCAAACGCTGCGAACGAACCTGGCGTGACTTGCTGGGTGATCATGTGATCATTTTAGAGAAGCCGGATGATATTTGCTATGTGGCAGCTGGGGCCATTCTTTTGATTGAAAGGCAGGTAACCAGCCTGCAGGAACTGGCGTCTGCATTGGAAAAGTCAGGGTTAAAAGCCGCGGATAAGAACAATGTCATTCGTTCATTAACTCCGCTCGCGGAAGCAACCTTCAACCATAACCATTGAACACGGTTCATTGGGACGGTAAACGCTTTTTTCTGACGTTTCTGCGATCGGAATGACGTGCAATCCTACATTGTTGTGGATCTGGGTTTTGGCGATGCCGGTAAGGGGCTTCTGACTGATTACCTTGTGCGAAAGCACAAGGCTGATATTGTTGTGCGGTATAACGGCGGCGCCCAGGCCGGGCATAATGTTGTTGCTCCGGATGGGCGTCACCATACATACGCTCAATTCGGAGCAGGTACGTTTGTCCCGGGTGTTAAAACCATCCTTTCAAAGCATGTGATTATTCACCCCGGAGCGTTGTTGGTTGAAGGTGATATCCTGAATGGAATGGGCATACAGGATGTGTATTCCCGTCTTCGGATTAGTGACCGCGCGTTGATCATCACTCCGTTTCATCAGGCAGCCAACCACATTCTGGAACTGGCGCGAGGGAATGATCGCCACGGAAGCTGCGGTGTTGGAGTGGGTGCTGCCTATGAGGACACGCTGGATGGAACCCGGGAGAGCATCCGTGCTGGCGACATGTTAGATCCCCGTGAATTAAAAAAGAAGTTGGAGCGAATTCGCGAATCAAAACGAACTGATCTACTCCCGTTTAATAAAAATCCGGAATTAAAAAAGCAAATCGCCCGGGAGTGGTCGATATTCGAAGATGATTCAGTGGTGGACAGGTGGATTTCGTCAATCTCTCGCATCCCGGAACTGGGGCTGGTTTGGCCGGATGCCCGGCATAAGGAATGGCTAACTTCTGATTGCACAGCTATATTTGAGGGTGCCCAGGGAGTTTTGTTGGACGCAGAGGCTGGGTTTCATCCGCACACCACCTGGTCAAATTGCACCGGGCAAAATGCGTTCGATCTGATCCGTGAATTTGACCCGAGTGCTGCTATCTTTCAAATCGGGGTTCTGCGCTCGTATGCCGTGCGCCATGGAAATGGACCGTTACCGACAGAAACAGGTGAGCTAACCGGGTTGATCCATGAACATAACAGATTCATTGAATGGCAGGGTAATGTCCGCTATGGTTGGTTTGATGCCATTTTGGCAAAATACGCATTGAATGTGGCTGGAAAAATGGACGCTCTGGCAGTCACCCACATGGACGTTTTAACCAGGTTGAGTAAATGGTCATATTGTGATGGTTATACAGATGATTTTTCCCGCGTAGAAAATATTCTTACAGAGGTACCTGATATCCGTGGATTACCACTTGAGGAAAAAGAAGAAGTCACGAAACTTCTTGGTAGAGTTCGACCTAAGCTGAAGAACAGCGAAGCGAGTGAGCGCAGAGTTATTGAGAGCATAGAGTCTATGTTAAATCATTCAGTCGGGTTGATTTCTTTTGGACCGAAAGCAATGAATGTTAGAGAGTTGGTTTCTATTACTTGTAAATAAGGAAGCATAGCCGCCATCTTTGTGTTGATCGGAGATACCTGTCAGGTTTTCATTCCCATTCGGGCTAAAACCGGATTAGCTGACGTGGTTTTCGTCAGGGCGCATTTCACGGTTGACATGGCAGACTAACCAGAGCACGGGCAGCCATAGCGCCGCCGCGATCAGCGGTTGGGCGGCCGTATGCAAATTGTATATGGGTGACCCGATGTGTTGCATGATCAGCAAATTGGTCACAACGACGATCATCAGACTTACCAATCCTGGCAGGAGAGGTGGTAATGTGCCTGTCAGCAGAGCCAGTACTCTGCCAGGCTGCTTTTGCGATATGGCGTACAGATATTGCCCGCTGACCAGGAGCAGAAATACCCCGGCTAACCAGACCGGATCAAAAACCATGTCTTTGGTGTTGATCGCCGTCACAGGCAGTCGAAGTATCTGGTATATCCCCAGAATCAATGTGAAACCCAAACCGGTCATAACCGGTTTCAGAAATCCCGGAACCACCCGATTCTTGCGTTTCATGTGAAGGCGTCGCAGAAAGGCGATCCCTGTTGCTATTAATCCGCAGACCACCATGATCCAATTTCCACTGTTCAACGGCGAGAATAAGACGACATAATCGAATGAGGCCGTCAACAGCCGGACCGGCCACCAGTAGAAGGGGGGATAGTTGCGCAGTTCAATGGTGAAATCGCCGCCTTTGTGGTTGAACAAAATGAATTTATCGCCATTCCGGCTGGCTGCCTGAAGCCGCGAATTGAAGAACGGGTCGCCATCGGCTGTATCGGCTACACCGGGTACATCCACATAGCGGAAATTCCCGCCACCCGGGATGCGCACCGGAATCATCCCCGCCGGCGCGTTCCGGTAGGTGTATGTACGGGCATTTTCTGCCCCCTCATGATCAGCCGTTTCATAGGGTGCCTTATTGGTCAGCGCGATACGCGGATCACCCAGCAGGAAAAAGAACGGAAAATCAGCAAATCCCTGTAAAGCCGCGCGGTTTTGCAGCCCGGCGATATCACCAATGGTGAACTCAGGCCATGTATACCGCGATGGCATATCCTGCAGCTCACCAATCATATACCCGGCGATCGGGCTGTAAGCAAAACCGGCGTACACAGCCGTGCCGTGTTCCGTAAAATCAAGGGCGATTGAATCACCGCTCCATGGACGCATGGTCTGGCAGCTAGTGGATTCAATGACCAGAGTCGTGCTTTCCGGCAGGTTTCCGGTTTCCAGTTTTGTCTGCGGGTCAACGCGCAGGTAACTGTCACCCCCATGGCCGGTGAAGGTCAGGTAATCCGCCTGCTGAAGGGAGTCTTTCAGCGCGTCCAGATCCATACTCTTCACTTCCGGCGGTTCACCGGAAGTGAAAACAGTCAACCGGGGATCAGACGTTCCGGCCGTCGGGTGGACGCCATTAGCTGCCATAAACACGACTGGCGGAACCGTTCCCCAATCGGCTCGAATCTGTTGACCTCGCAGCCACAATGTCCGGGCGCTATCGATGGTTCTCCCGCTGATCAGCCCCACGGCCGGCAGCATGCTTTGTACCTTGAGGGTGCGGCCTGCCGTGATGATCGCTTCATCAGAGAGGTCTTCCGGCGAGACTACCCAGAGGATCACATCCGGTGAATTCGTGAGGGCTTCATCCCAGGATGTTTTGAGGGGGGCGTGTTCGCTATCCGCGATTTCCTGTGCCAGTGCGTAGTATTTTTCACCTTCGCCGGCCAGGATAACCAAACCATCGGTCTGCGTGGTATCCCCGGCTGATACAGGCTGGCAGCCGGACAGGAAAATCGTCAGAATTAGGAACAGAATGGAAAAAGTGTGTCTCATAAGTCCCCGGCTATCTATGAATTAATCCAGGCATCGATTTGCTAAATGATAAACCTGATTCAACCACATCATGCCTTATTCAAGCTTAATTTTTGTTAAGAAACGCCTGCATTTAGAAGGTCCAATCACAGGCGGGTGTGTCATAATTGAATCTGGCCGATGATTCATCATATGAGGATGGTTCCATGAAACAATCCATTGTGCATATCGCCCTGGTCGTGCGTGATTATGACGAGGCGCTGGATTTTTACGTCAACAAACTCAACTTTGAGCTGATCGAAGACACCTATCAGCCTGAGCAGGATAAGCGCTGGGTGGTGGTGGCACCTCCGGGCGGCAGCGGGACGACGTTGCTGCTGGCCAGGGCATCCAAACCGGAACAGGAACCGTTTATTGGTAACCAGACCGGCGGCCGGGTGTTCTTATTCCTGAACACCGATGACTTCTGGCGTGACTACAACGCCATGCTGTTGAAGGGAATTAAATTTATCCGCGATCCCAAACAGGCGGAATACGGCATGGTTGCCGTATTTGAGGACCTGTACGGCAACCTGTGGGACCTGCTGCAATTTCGGGAAGACCATCCCGTGGCAAAACGACTCTAATTCGTGAGGTTATATGGAAATAAACCAAGGTGACATCTACTGGATAAAGTTGGACGAGCCCGCCGGGGTAGATCCGGATTACGCCCATCCTTATGTGGTGGTTCAAGATGACCTGTTCAACCACAGCCGGGTTGATTCACTGGTGGTTTGCGCGCTTACCACCAACTTGAAAATGGCTGCCCTTCCCGGGAATGTGCTGCTGGATCCCAATGAAGCCAATCTGGAGAAATCAAGCGTGGTAGTGGTTTCAAAGATTTCCACGGTGGAAAAGGCAAAGCTCGGTGATTTCGTCGGCTCGTTGGACAGCCGGCGGATCAAGCAAATTCTGGCCGGTATCCGCTTCCTTCAGACTATGGAAGATCGGCCTGCGAAAAAAATAGCATAG
>CAYQTY010000177.1:0-7250 GCA_964420535.1 uncultured Leptolinea sp.
GGGTGACGCGCTGGCCGATTGTACGGTGCCAATGGCAGCGAATGAAAGAAGAATAGCTGGCATGGCATACCGGATTCCTCGAGGTATCTCTGCTTTTAGTATCACCCGAGACGCGCACAACGCCAGAGGAACAGCCAGCGGCAGGAAATACCGTCCGGACGGGTCCAAACCGAATGATGTGAACACAAACCCGGCAGCCAGTAAAACGGCAGACAGTATCAGCATGTTCCAACCAGAGCGGGAGGTCTGTACTTCCTTTTTATAAATCCCCGGGAATCTCCAGAAAACCCATCCCCAGATTATCAATATAAAAGGAAGCAGAGGCATCGCCAACCACCTCACGTCCCAGGGCGGACGCAGTCCAAACGCAGCGGGCAATCCCAGGAATACAAAATAGAACAGATGCTTTCCTGAACGGATCACCCAGTTTTCATTTTCCACGGATATCGCGGATCCGAACAGTTCCTTGATCTGGGTAAACAAACCAGCTTGAAAACTGGCCAGCCACCAGGGGAGCGAGCCCAGAATGAATGCCGCAAAAATTATGGCCAGCGCCGTGACCCAACCGCCGGGTAGCGTCTTCCGCCGTTTCCACAATGCCAGTGCCGCAAAAAAGACAGCCGGGATGGTAGAAACCAGGGTCAAGCCGAGCACCCAGAACCCCAGCCCGGCTACAAATCCCAGCACGCCGAAACCCAACAGGTCCCTTCCAGACGCTGGATTATCTGAACTGGAAATCAGTTGTAACGAGCACAGAAACGCGATGTTGGACAATAATAGCGCTTCACCATACCCCCCGAGTGTGACGGTGGTATACAACGTGGTGTTGACTACTGGCACAGCCAGCAGCAATGCGGCCAACAAACCTGTCCCCCACATACCGGTCAATTTCCTTCCCAGCCAGGCTGTCGTTATAATAGTACAGGTATACAGAATCACCTGCAGCACCCTGATGGTCAGCACGGATTCGCCCAGAAGTGTGAACAGGCCAGCCACCAAAAATGCGTCAAGACTGCCCATATACGATTGTCCGTAGAAGAAGATCGGGCGTTCCCCCTGAATAATGTGCCGGGCCATTAACCCGGTGATCGCTTCATCAGAATTAAACGGGAATGCGCCAACCGACAACCAGATAACCTTCCAGAGTATGGCTGTCAAGAGGATGATGATCAACCAGCCCCAAACCGGTATCCCGGCTGGTAACTTGATATCCCCGAAGTTCCGGTTTCGATTCTCCATCAAATTATTGTAGCGCAAAATGAAAACCTTCCCCTGGCAAAAAGCTTCCCTGACTGTTTCATTTATCCTCATTTTGTGGTTCTATTTCGCTGGAATTCCATCGGTTCCGTTCCATCCGGATGAAAGCACCCAGATATACATGAGTTCAGATGTGTCTGTTCCATCTGACGTACTGGTGTTCGTACCCGGAGAAAAAACCGGTGACAAATGGCGTTATCGGTTGATCGACTCACCCCTCTCACGCACGATGATGGGATGGGCACTAAAAATAAAAAGATTGACGCCCAACTTCTCCGACTGGAATTGGTCAACAGACTGGCAAACCAATGTTACCGCGGGAGCGCTGCCATCAGATGATACGCTGGTCACAGCACGATGGTCGGTTGCCTGGGTGTTTCCCCTTACCTGCCTGTTTCTTTACCTCCTGGCAAAGAAACTAACTGGAAGGTCGACGGCAGTGATCTCGGTATTGTTATTTTCCACCAACGCTCTTGTTCTTATGCATACCCGCCGGGCGATGTCAGAAAGTGTGCTTCTATGCTCGATAATGGCGTTGATCTGGTTGACGATCGATTTCAAAAACAAGCCCTGGTTGACAGCCATCGCGGCAGGATTGGCTGTCAACGCCAAACAAACAGCGTTTCCCTTGGCCGCTCTGGCAGGGTTCGAAATACTGGTTTTTCCCCAAACAGCGAATCTGGCCAGGAGAGTATTAAATATACTGGTCTTTATCGCCATTATTCTGGGAGTTAGCTGGGTACTTAATCCAGCTTACTGGCGGCATCCCATGGACGCCATCCGCGAAGGAATGTGCCAACGGCAGGAGCTTACGGATAAAATGCGTGCGGATTACCGGACCTCCAGTAGCCCGCTTGAACAGTCAGTTATCCTGACCGCGCAGGTTTTTGTCCAACCACCGGCGGCTTATGATGTTCTGAATTATGTTGATACCACTAGAACGGAAGTTGACGCCTATTTGGCTCAGCCGCTTAATACCCTCTTCCGCGGATTTTCCGGCGGAGCTGTTTTTTTGATTTTATCAATTATCGGTTGGATCATCCAATGGAGACAATCCGGAAAAAATGCACCTGATAAACGACTTTCATTTTGGATATTGTATGCCATTTTGTTGGTTATCATCGCAATGTTGATGTTTACCACAGCAGCGCCTTTTCAGCGTTACTATGTCATTCTTGTTCCATTCTTATGCGTTTTTCAGGCCACAGCCATCGTTTATCTGTGGAACATTTTGTTGGGTGCAATAAAAAAAAGGACTACCGGTACCGGCAGTCCTCAGGCAGGTTAATCAGAGTTTGATCCGGAAAACCCGGTGATTCTTGTATGCCCGACCCCCGACATTTTCAAGATCTTTTCGCATCTGAACAGCGGTTTCAGCCACCTGCGTTAATTCAGCATGCTCAAAACTGAAGTCTTCTATTGTGTTTTGCATTTCAGAATAAAGAAGGGCTGCTCCCCCGCGGCCATGGTATTCCGGTAATACACCGGCTCCGTTGAGAGCGACAACCCTGGCCTTTTTCATTTCCATCATCATATCCATAATGCCCCATAAGGTGATCTTCCCGCCATGACGTTGCAGCGCGGCAGAGATATCCGGGAATGCCAACAGAAAGCCGACGATCTTATCGTTGTAGGTTATGATTTTGACCAGTTTCGGATCAATAACTGACAAGAGATTATCCAATAGCAGCTTGATCTCGCCATCAGTCAGCGGATAGTATTCCCAGTTGTTGACAAACGTGTCGTTGTACGCATGCCCGATTTCGTCAGCCATTTTTATGATCTGACGTTTGTTCTTAAATTGCACCACTTTGAAAGAGCCGCGTTCCCTTACACGGCGCGCGATTTCCTGTGCTTTTTCCGGCAGCCGGAAATTCTCCCGCGAGAGGTAACAGGATACGAAGTCGACCTCTTTTTCAAAACCGATACTCTCCAACAATTTCGCGTAATACTCAAAGTTGTAATTCATCATGACCATCATCTGGCGTTCTTCAAAACCCTCCACCAGAATGCCGTAACCATCAAACGCGGAGAAACCTTTCGGGCCGACCAGTTTATCCAGGCCACGTGATTTCACCCAGTCAAAAACCCGGGAAAAAAGGGCATTGGCAGCTTCCTGGTCATTTTCGATCTCAAACAAATAAAACTGGGCGTTCTTAACATTATGGTAATTATTGAAAGAACGGTTTTCCATGGCAGCGACCCGCCCCACCATGCGGCCGTCACGGTATACGGCAAAGAAATCCGCATCATTTAGTTCATAGAAAGGGTGCTTCTTCTTGTTCAGCATCAATTTTATGTCATTAATAAAAGGCGGTACCCATTGTGGGCAATCTTTGTAGAGACGGAACGGCAGCATGACAAACTCTTCGACCTGCTGCTTGTTGGATAGATCAATTTGCTCAACAGTGACCATTTTTCCTCGCCGTTTATTGTTGATATAAAGCAGATTTCAAGAAGCGGATACACGAAAGTATACACCGCATGGTTATAAAGATTAAGGTTAGATTAAATCAATATACTCCGTTATTTGGAGAGATGAAGATTATTTAGCTAAATATTGATCTCTACTTCAGGTCTGAACCTGTAAGGATCACTTCCACCGGGGTGCCGATTCCGGCGCTTAAAACATTCGCGGCATTACCATTTACAATACAGATGCTCAACCGTCCGGCGCTGTTGATCAATGCAACCAGTTGACCTGGTTTCCCGTCAGCAAATGTTGATACACAATGCACAATCGTTTTTCCAGCCACCCTGACCTTGATATTTTTCAGGTCGTGCCCATCAAGCAGACTCTTTTCCAGGTTGGTTTCAAGGCTTCCGAAATGATCCACCGCCCAGACTTCACCGGACCATCCCCTGCGGGTTTGTTCCGGGAATGGGACGTTCAACACCACTGGATTGTCGATCTCCACGCCAAAATCTTCCAACGCGGCACCGGCTGCCAGATAAGCAGCCGCCGGAGCATACAGGTCACGCCCGTGAAAAACCGGGCTAACCGGTTCCAACCGGAAATGGGGATTTTCCAGTTTAAAAGTCCGTAATCGTTTGTGGCTTTCTTTCGCCCTTTTGATGACAAACGTAAAAAGACCATTATCCGGTCCGATAAACAGGTAATGTTCGGCCCGGATGGCAATTGCCTGCCGGTTTGCTCCCATGCCCGGGTCAATCACAGCCAGGTGGATTGTTCCCGCCGGGAAATACTGGTACGCGCGGTCCAATGCCAGCGCACCTGCTCTGATATTCTGCGGAGGAATAAGATGGGTTAGATCAATGGTCTTCGCGTTGGGCGCGATATCCGCGATAATACCTTTCATGATCCCCACGTAAGGATCACTTAAACCAAAGTCAGTGAGCAATGTAATGATGGGATGTTCAGGTTTGGTCATAATAATGGCACGATCTTTAGTTTAATTTCCCTGTCAAATACCAATGATAACAAATCTGACTTCTCCATGCCACCTTCCAGTTCCTCCGTTGACGGGAACGCCGAGGCGCATAAAATTTGGATCTTATCCTTTTTCAATTTGCAGACCAGATCCTTGATCTTTCCGCGGTGTGTTCTATCCAGGCCATCTGCCAGGCGCAGAAAAGATGACAATATCTGTACTTTTTTCCGGTCATCCGGATTCAGAGCGGCAAAATGGTCATGTGACAGGTTTGGCAGTGCTTTCCGGTGATATCGGGCGATGGAACCTATCACCAGACGGTCACGATGATTGAATGGCAAAAGTTGCGTTTCAAGGATGATCCGTAAAGAGGTTTTGTGATGGTTGCGCCAACCTTCCACCCATCCGATATCATGCAAAATGGCCGCCGATTGCAGAATAAATCGGTCAATCTTATCCAGATGATGAATGGATTGGAGGTCATCGAATAATCGCAGGGTCAGGTGAGCAACGTGGTTCACGTGTTCATATTCGCTCTCACACGTTTTTGCCAGTTCAATAACCGCCGTGTGAACCGCGGTATCATCCGAAAGATCAATACCTGTGCCTGTCATTTTTGTTCTTCGACCTTCTTCTTCCGTGGTACGCCAGTTTTCTTTACCGGTTCCTCCATTTGGGTGACTTCCCGCACTATCTCTACTGTTGATTCAGGAGGAGTAGAGGCTTTCAGCTTTTCCATTTTGGCCGGTTTAAGGCGATTTTTTTTTGTTACTGTATTATCTTGCGAAGACGCTTTCTCTGCCAGAATATCATCAAGGCTGATCCCGCGGCGGGTTATTTCGGCAAAAACAGCAGGCAGACCGGCAGCGGTTTGGGCATTCGCTGCATTCTCAACATCATAATCGATCCGGAAGAAGTCTACTTCTACTTTATGTTTCTTTATGGTTAGAACCGCATACGATGCTCTGGGATCACCGTCAAACATACGGCCGACACTTCCCGGATTGATAAAAATAGATCCTCCGGCAAACCGCATAAACGGTTGATGCGAATGTCCGCACAAAATTATATTGGAATGGGCTTTATGAGCCAGTTCTTTCAGATGTTCCTGCGGTGTTTCATCGGTCAAAGGCTCGTCAATTGATTCCGGGCTGCCATGGGTTAGCAGTATCTTCCAATCTTTGACTGTCTCTTTGCGGGTTTCAGACAGGTCTTTTATAAAGTCAAGGCTTTTCTTCGATAATTGGCTGTAAGTCCAATTAAAAGACAGCCATTTTTCCGGAACCATTTTCTCTTTCCACTCCGCGCTTTTCTTAGGAATTTTTAACACGGACTGGTCGTAATTTCCAATAATGGATGTTGCTTTCAATTTTTTAAGTAGCAGAATTACCTGGTCAGGGTTGGCGCCGAAACCGGTAAAATCGCCCAAACACCAGACGGTTTTTACCTTCAGCTCCCCCGCATGTTTTAACACCGCCTCAAGGGCGGGTAAATTGGCATGAATATCTGAGATTAATGCGACCTTCATTGTTCTCCTCCATTTTTGACCTGATTAATAAGGGATAACGGCATGATTTCTTTTTGTGCGAAATAAGGAACCTGCAGTAATTGGAAAAGTTCGTCCCACACATTTTCATTTTTCCAACGATTCCAGTTTTCGAGAAATGTCCCGTAAAGCTCTTTACGGTATTGAGTTCGGTTTTCCAGGAGATGATGAATACCCGGTTCAAACCTTCCGGCATACCGGTCACGCCCGAAATACGCGATGGTTAAATCCCGTTCTTTTTCAAGGAACTGCGGTAATTCAGCGATCCATACGTCGCAATCATGAATGGATCCAAGGGTTTCCTGCGCGCTTTTCATAATTCCAAGGTGCTGCTTCAATTCATGAGAGTAGATCGAAGAGAAGCATTCCATCGTATATCGGAGGTTTTTACCTGCTATACGCATGGCATGCAGGTCTTCGATATTTGCCGGATCTTGTATTTGCCCTTCATATGATTTAAATTTTTCAAAATTGGCGCGAATACTTTCAAACGATCGGCGATATAGCTCCGGTGTGTACAGGTACACCGTTTGACTTCGGGATATCAGGCTCGCGCAGGCCGCGCGGATCTCTTCTGCCACACCGGATGTTTCAAACTCATCCAACCGTGAAACAACCCGGGCTTGAAGGTTTTGACGCCGCAAGTGTAGGCGTAATAGCAAACGGCGAAAACCCGCTCTCATTTCTGGATCGGGCAGATCTTTCATTATGGTTTGAACCGTAACTGATTGCACATCAGTGTCGCGCGCGGCACCCAGCGCGCCAGTCAACCGGCGCACCTGTTGCAGCCAAATTCCACCCCGTTTAGCAGGCAAACAATCCTGAAATACATCAAGAATTGCCCGCGTACGCCGCGAAGATACCCGGGTCTTGTGAACGGCTTCAATGTCTTTTGCCGCCCGCACCCCGTCTATTTCCGCGAGTAAAATGTCAATCTGGGTTAAAAGCAGACCGGCGGAATAAATGCGGATACTTTCTTCCGGTTTTTGTTTCACCAGGGTTTCCTCACTTATCCGCCGGTTGATCCGAGCGTATAGAAGTAACACACTTATTCA
>CAYQTY010000178.1:0-5184 GCA_964420535.1 uncultured Leptolinea sp.
ATTGGTAAGCGCGTGTTCCTGGTTCAGAACGTCCATGCAAAAACGCCGGTGCTCATCGGCACCCGCTGGTGCCTGAATTACCTGGCCGGTCCGATGACCCGCGCCCAGATACCGGCTGCCAACGCGCTGGCGGGAGTAAAGCCCTTGTCTGCTGCCGCGCCGGTTAAAGCCGCCGCGCAAGAGCCAGGGACAGGTACGGCGGTTGCCGCCACCCCGGCTGCATCCCAGCCGGCATTCGCGCAAAAACCGGCTGGAAACGGCTACACCTCCACCCGCCCCGGTACACCTCAGGGGATGGATGAAGTATTCTTCCCGAATGACCTGTCATTTACACAGGCTGCCGAACAGGCTGGCGCAGCTGGCGCACAGAGTGGACTGGTCTACCGGCCGGCATTGCTGGCGCAGCTGCAGGTGAATTACCTGTCCAGATCGTATAATCTGGATACCTCACGCCGGATGGCGGCCCTGGTGGAAGATGAGATCAATGGCAGGCCGACATGGGAGGATATGACCTTCTCCGAGCAGGATGTGAAAGCATTGAAAGCGCAGCGCGAGCCCGCTTCAGCCCAATATGACGCTCTTCCCGGCTGGTTGACGGACACCAAACGGCTGTCTCAATTGCAGAACGATTTCGAAGACTGGGCGTACCGAACCGGTTCAATAAACATCCTTACCAATAAATCGCTTAAACAGTTCGCCCCTGTTGGAATGTCAAAGGAAGATTTTATCGCCCTTTGCAAAAACGCCGCAGAAGACGCGGCTAAAGGTGACCTGGATAAGCTTGACCGGGCATTTGAGACCAAGAATTCCACCCTGTTGGGGAAGGTCAAAAAGCAGAAAATTGAGATTGACCAGAAACAAAGCGTGGCTGACGCGAAACGCACAGACACGTTTGTTAAAGGCGCCAGCGTGGCTGGCAATGTGCTTTTGGGTCTATTTGGCGGAAAAAAGAGCGGATTGAGTTCTGCCATTTCCGGTGGGTCGGCGGCCATGAACAAGCACAGGCAGGCGGAAGAAGCCAGCGCGCGCCTTGAGCAGGAAAAACAGGAGTTGGCTATGCTGGAAGAGCAATTAGCCCAACTACAAAAAAGCCTGGACGCGGAACGTGCTGACGTATTGCTAAAATGGCAGCGCGTGGCCGAAGATGTAACAGAGATCCCGGTGGCGCCTGCGAAGAAAGATATTTATACCGAACTGTTCGGTATTGCCTGGCTCCCGTATTACACCGTCAAAGCCGGGCTTGAGGACCGGTTTATCCCGGCGTTCAAGCGGTAAGGCAAAAAAATAAAAGAAATCCCCGGCAATGCGAGAGTTTTGTCGGGGATTTGTGTTTAAAATTGATGGATGGTTGGGCCTGATAACCTGAATGGGTAGTTTGATAACCCGATGGGTGAGCTTGTCGAACCCAGCCATAGAAATCGCGATGGTTTCTGCCTTCGGTACGCTCAGGCAGCGGAAGGGTTATGGCAGTTAGATAACCCGATGGGTGAGCTTGTCGAACCCAGCCATAGAAATCGCGATGGTTTCTGCCTTCGACACGCTCAGGCAGCGGAAGGGCTAGGGCAGTTAATTAGCTTACATATCCTGACGGCCAGCGAGTGCCCGCAACAACGTGGACTGGTCCGCGTACTCCAGATCGCCGCCGGCTGGCAGTCCACGCGCCAGGCGGGTGATACGAATGCCCAGCGGTGCCAGTTGCTGTTTCAGGAACAAGGCTGTGGCGTCACCTTCCATACTGGGGTTGGTGGCCAGAATGATCTCTGAGACTGGTTCCGTGCGCAGCCGTTCCAGAAGTTCCCGAATGCGTAAATGTTCAGGTCCGATGCCTTCAATAGGTGAAAGCACGCCATGAAGCACGTGGTAACGCCCGCCGAACGCCGCCGTTGATTCGATGGCGATTACATCCAGTGGTTCTTCCACCACGCAAATTGACCCGGTGGCGCGCTTCGGGTTAGCGCACACGTCACACACTTCCTGCGCGGAGGAGGTGATGTTGTAACATACCTTGCAAAAGGCTGTGGCGCTTTTCAATGCCTGCAGCGCGTCCGCCAGTTGACGTGACACTTCCTCCGGCGAACGCAGCAAAAAGAACGTCAGGCGTGATGCTGTTTTTGGGCCAATTCCCGGCAGCCGTTCAAAGGCTGACGTCAGGTTGGTTACCGGCGCAGGCAGGATTGGCATAGGTTAGAAGGGCAAACCGCTGGCGAGCGGTCCCATTTCCTGGCTGGTCAAATCGCGGGATTTGTCCAGCGCCTGGTTAACGGCACTCAAGATCAAGTCCTGCAGCATTTCAGCGTCAGCGTCTTTCAGCATATCAGGGTCAATGGTCACTGATTTGCAGTGCTGGTCACCGGTCATTACCACCTGGACGGTTCCGCCGCCCACGCTGGAGGTGACGGTCATTTCAGTAAGGCGGCTCTGAGCGGCTTCCATCTGTTCCTGCAACTTCTTGAACTGCGACATCATTCCACTGCCGCCAGCTCCACCACCCATACCACCGGGCATTCCCATGCCTCGATTAAATCCCTTTGCCATGGTTATCTCCTTGTCACTTATTGCTTTTTGATCTGCCCGCCCAGGTTGATGGCCGTGTTGACCAGACCTTCGCGGGGAATTTCAGAGTTGCTTGCAGCGCTGGTTTTCGCGCTAACCACATTGCAGATGATCTGCAGGTTGGCTTTGGTCACATGGTAAATGGCCCGGCGGGTCATCTCCATGTTGTCATCCATTTCCATTTTCTGTTTCACGATATCGCTGGCAAAACTGAGGATCAGCCGGTCACCCTCGATATTGATCTTCCGGACAGAATTGAGCAGGGCTTCCGTCTGGGCTTTGGCTTTCTTCACCGTCATCCGGATCTGCGGCCAGGCTTTTTGCAGATCGTCCATAGTCAATGCGCCGGATGCCGGGGTGACGGCGGGATTCTCGGTCTCCGGTTCAGCCGGAACGGTTGCCGCGGTTTCGGCAGCATTCAGCGGTTCGGGTGTTTTTTCAGGTTCAACAGGAGCGGCGGCCGGTTTATTCTGTTTTACAGGCTCGGCGGCGCGTGAAGGCGGGTGGGACGGTGCTTGAAAATCGGGCATTTTCATCTCCCGCAGGTTAACTTCGGGAGACGCGGCCGCTACCACTACAGGCGGGTGCGCGGCTTCGATCGCCGAGATCACCGCCAGCTCAAGGTGCAGTCCGGGGTTCCACGTGGAGCGGGCTTCACCCGCTGCCGTGTTGAACAACCGGATGGTCTCCACCAGGCGCGGAGTGGGGAATTTTTCTGCCTGCCGCACCATGATGTCACGGTTTTCTATGGTGGCTTCTACCGCGTCCTTATTGCCCACACGTACTTGCAGCAAGTTGCGCAGGTAGTCCACCATCTGCCGGGCAAGTTGACGGGCGTCGCTCCCGGAATCTAGCGCGTTATGGATCACCCGTAAACCACCAGACGGATCTTCTGCGATGAGCGTATCCACCAGGTCAACCACCGCCTGAAGTGCCGCGGTTCCCAGCACGGTTTGCGCCAGGGCAAGCGTTACGGTTTCGCCGGTGGAGGAGAGTTGATCCAGCAATGAAATGGCGTCACGCATGCTTCCGGTTGACTGCCGGGCGATCAGCGTGAGGGCGTTATCATCGGCGTCGATTTTCTCGTTTTCAGAAAGCTGGCGCAGGCAGGTTGAAATTTCAGCCACCGGGATGCGCCGGAATTCGTGCCGCTGGCAGCGTGAGAGCACAGTAGCCGGGATCTTGTGGATTTCGGTTGTGGCCAGGATGAAGATGGCATGCGGTGGAGGTTCTTCCAGCGTTTTCAACAGCGCGTTGAACGCGGCTGTGGAAAGCATGTGTACTTCATCGATAATATAGATCTTGAATTTGCCCTGTGAAGGAGCGAAATTGATCTTGTCGCGCAGGTCGCGCATATCGTCAACGCTGGTGTTGGAGGCCGCGTCGATCTCGATCAGATCAAGCATGCGGTTATCATTGACCGCGCGGCAATTGTCACATTCATCGCAAGGCCGGCGCGCCGGATCTTCTGCCAGACAGTTCACTGCCTTGGCCAGCAATCGGGCTGTGGTCGTTTTCCCCGTGCCGCGGGGACCGGAGAACAGGTAGGCATGACCCACACGGTCGCCGCGGATGGCATTTTGTAATGTTTTGACCACGTGTTCCTGGCCAATGACCTGATCCCAAAGACGGGGGCGCCATTTTCGGTATAGTGCCTGAGACATAGTTTTCACCAGACGCGCTGAAAGATTACCTGAGTTTCCGCCGCGAAGAATTAGATTTCAGGGAGTGGAACGGGCATTAACCGCAGCGAATCCACAGGGACGCGCAAATTGTAACCGGAAATCCGCCGGTTCAACTGACGGATTGCCTCAAGCTTATCTTCCGTCAGGGGAACTCCTCCGCGCATGGTTTCCATGCACACGGCTATTTCCTGTTGCAACTGCCGGCGGTCTTCCAGCCAGACTGGCAGAAAGCGGTTGGCCTTTAAAATATGGTTGGCTATGAAGCTGTCACTGGAGGCTGTTTGCGGGTCATCCAGATACTTCGGTTTACCCCTGCCTTCCAGGTCATCAAAAACACCTTCGGATTGGGCTGTTTTTATTTTATTTTCCGCGATCAAATGAAGAGCGTCCATATTTATGGGATCCTGTATGTAGCCTGGGCCGTTCCGTTCTGATCCAGCAATGTGACCATTTCGCCGGATTTCCAGACCGGTTCTTTGATTCCCCAGTGCAATTCTATGACCGAATTGGTCCCCGGTTTGGTATACAGCTTGATTGCTCCATCTTTGTTCAACATCAATTGCGGAAAGACAAACCTGTGGTTGTCTTCATCTTCCAGTTTCCAACCGGTCAGCCAGATTTCTCCGCTGCCGGTATGTTTGAGCAATATGACTTCTGTGTTCAAGTCGCCCACCCCGAAGATATTTTCGATCTGCATGGAGCCGCTTACCGGAGCGCTGGTTTGGGCCGGTTCTGTAACCGCGGCTGGCGCGGGATCGGATGGCGCGGGTGTGGGTAGAGCGACTGCCTGGCTCTCCGCTTCCCGGGTTTTCTGGGCAGCCAATTGTGCCACAGGCTGAACGACCGGTTGGATCGCCGGTTTATGCGTCCTGTCCCAGATGGAGATGACAGTCAACGTCGTGACGGCTGACACGACGGCATTGAGAAATAGATAAAAAAATAGTCG
>CAYQTY010000178.1:5194-7216 GCA_964420535.1 uncultured Leptolinea sp.
TTCCAAGGGTTCATATTGTACAGGTGAAATCATAGCACAGATTTGGCGATACAATAACCGGCATGTTGTACATTATTGACGGACATAACCTGATCCCATTTGTTAGAGGTTTAAGCCTCAAACAAATGGATGATGAGATGCGATTGTTGGATCTTTTACAGGGATTCGCGCGGGACAAACGGGCGCATGTGGAAGTCTTTTTTGACGGCGCGGCGCCCGGCTGGGCGGGTACACGTAAATTTGGCGGTATTACGGCGCATTTTGTGCTGCGAGGCCGTACCGCCGATGATGCCATTCGACGCCGGTTGGATCAATTGCCTCAGGGAAGCGGGGTGGCTGTTGTCAGCGCGGACAGGCAGGTGCAGGCCGAAGCGCGCAGTCACCGGGCTGAAGTAATTCCCAGTGGCGTTTTCGCTCAAAACCTGACCATCCAAAAACCGGAGCCACAAAAAAAGAAGAAAGCCTCCGATATCGGCTTGAGTGATGACGAAATCAATGAATGGTTGAACCTGTTCGGTGATGATATAAACTGAATTTACAGATAATTTATTCGATTTCGATATAAAAGGTGTGTATTATCAAATAGGCGTGGCTTACTGGTAAATAAGAGAACACGCCCCGCCATATCGTTCGGTCTATCCTCCCGGAGATCGAACGGATTGATTTACCGGTTCCAATATGGTGGATTTCTCTGAAATAGATGAAGAGGCATGGGTTTGCATGCCTCTTCATCTATTTGCTCCCTCAATTTGCGGGATAAAGGGCTGGATTGATGAACGGGATCAATGCCAGCAGAACCGCGTGGCGGTAAAGCTCTTCTCGGTCGACTTTGTCGGCAGTCAAAATTCCTACCGCACCATTCATCTGTTTCGAATTCCGGCGGCCGAAGAAACGGTCATCCGCTTCACCCAGTTCAACCCCCTGGTTGACCAGATCGGCCACACCGGGCGGCAGAAAAAATGAGGCAGACCGGCTCCAGCCTGTTTGCCGGCAGTCAGTAATGACGATCCAGGCAAAGGCGGATAATTGACCATCCACAGTTGAGACTCCACCTTCGATAGCCGTCCAGTAATCAGCCGCGGGATGTAAGAGGCGGGCGGCATTCAAGCGGTTGACCGCCCCCAGACGGGTTTCGTCATCACCACAAGGCTGGTCACTAACGCCGGAATTAACGTCGACGGGTGTTATTAAAAAGCTCTCCCCGGGGAAGAGCTCTTGAAAACCGTGCAAAATCGCCTGCCTTTTCACAGGATTTTTGGATGCGATGATTATTTCAGTCATGCGGTAATTATACGCGCTAGACTGTATCATCCTCCATGGCCAGTAACATATCGGAAATTGGAGTTTCGGCCATATCCGAACCAAGGTCGGGTTCACGGGCGCTCATCATAATATTGAAAAGGCCCTGTTTCGGTTCCAGTCCGATAGACCGGAAAATTTCTGCCGCGCCGCACTTGAGGGTTTCATCCTGAACTACCCGGGTGTTTCGTTTCGCGTGCCAGAGTGTCACAATTTTCCAGATACACGGATTTTCAACTGACTGGATCAGTATGGTTTCGCGAATCTGGGGGGGGACGATTTCCGTGGCACGACGATAAGCTATTTTGAGTTCTTCCCATTTCGCAGGTGGTACGTTGGCTTCCAATACGGACATGACCATATTTTGCCTCCTGTTTAAATGGTAGGTAAAAGAGTACACCAATAGTACAGGTTTACCGGTTGATAATCAACCGGCGAATTTGTTAGTTTAATGAAGCTTTTTGAGTGACGGGATTCGCAGCAACACGATAACCGAACAAATCATAAGGCAGACGGCGAAGATCAGTACCGTCATAGGTTCGCGTAATTTTTCTGCCAGTTCACCGGCGAGCAAAGATCCGAGAGGTTGCGCGCCAAAGAAGACCAGTACATAGATACTCATTACCCGTCCGCGCAACTGGTCAGGTACGGCGGTTTGAATGAGTGCGTTCGCGTTGTTGATCACCAGCATAAAGAAAAAACCGACCAGACATAGGAAAACCA
>CAYQTY010000179.1:0-7195 GCA_964420535.1 uncultured Leptolinea sp.
ATGATCAGAAAGCCCTGCCCTACCCACGCAAGAGATTGTCTTGGTTTAAGTTGAATGGGTGGAGATTTCTGCTCTGCCATTGTATTCTGCATCTCCTACCTCCTGGTAACAAGTGGAATAAACTCGAATATGGAGGGCATCTCTGCCCTCCATATTTGTAGTTCAATTTCTAATTTTTCTTAGATTACGGCATAACCTGTGAATTGAAGGAGACTTTTCCGTCTTTCACAGCGATTACGGTAACTGGTTTGATGGGGGTGTGGAATTCATCGAAGGTGATGGTTCCGGAAACGGCTTCGAATTTGCCTTTGGCCATGGTTTCAGCAACTTTGGTAGCGTCATCAACGCCGGCTTTTTCGATGGCTTCGATCAGGATGTTGGTGGCGTCATACGCGAGGGCGGCGAGGGCATCGGGAGTCTTCGGTTCGCCTTTGTCGTTTTTGTACAGTTCGCCGTAGTTCTTCACGAAGGTCTTAACTTTTTCGCGGTCTTCGGTGGGGGAGTAGTGGTTGGTGAAGAAACCACCTTCAGCGGCTTTAGCATCCAGGTCGGGGGAGTCCCAACCATCACCACCGATGAACGGAACTGTGAGACCTTTTTCCTTGGCCTGTTTGGTGACCAGGTTGACGATGTTGTAGTAATCGGGAAGGACCACTACTTCGGGTTTGGCTTCGGCGATTTTGGCCAAAACAGTGGAGAAGTCGGTGTCTTTGCTGGTGTATGTTTCTTTGCCGACGATCGTGCCGCCATCAGCGGTGAAGTATTTTTCGAAGTATTCGGCCAGACCCTTGACATAGTCATTCGCCTGATCGAGCATGATGAAAGCAGTTTTGGCTTTGAGAGTCTCGGAAGCGAATTTGGCGATAACCTTACCCTGGGTGTCATCATTGAAGCAGGCAACGAAGGTGAAAGGTTTCACTTTGCCGGCAGCATCGCGAACAACGTCCGGGTTGGTTGAGGTACCGGAGATCTGGACAACTTTTTTCTCATTGGCGATTTCGGATACGGGGATGGAAGCCTTGGAGCAAACTTCGCCAACGATGTATTTCACTTTGTCCTGGTTGATGACTTTGTTGGCCGCATTGACAGCGGGGTCAGGGGTGCACTGCGAGTCTTCAACGATGGCAACGATCTTCTTGCCCAGAACGCCACCCTTCTTGTTCCATTCATCAACAGCCTGGGCTGCACCTTCTTTGGTGGAAAGACCGAAGGTGGGGACAGGGCCGCTCAGCGGGGCCAAAACGGCGATTTTGATCTCACCATCGGCGGCAGCAGGGGCAGCAACGGGGGCCAGAGGCGCGAAGGCGCTGACCATAAGTACCAACACAATCATTGCACTGAAAACCTTGAACGTACGCATAGAAACTTCTCCTCCTTGTAGATTAGTGTTGCTTCTTTAATTACTGTGACCACTGTTTAGGACTATTAGTCCTGTAAACACAAATAATGAGTAAACGTCGCTTGTGCCAGATCACCTCCAATCACCCTGGTATCTTGGAACAATTTATAAAATTTTTCTTTTTTGGGGGAGGACTTGCTTTGAGAACATGTCTCAAAAATCGAAAACCAAACAAAAGTCATACTTTTGTTTGACCGACTTTAGCTAATATACATTCGATGATTGAAGTTGTCAAGGAGCATGTTTTTGCCATGATAAATCACCCATTAAATAGCTTGACAGAAGTATATTCGCTCCATATAATTTTTGAATCTAGAATTAAATAGTAAGGGAGAGAGGCATATGAAAAAAGCCGTCCTCAAACGCAATTTGATCATCCCGTTCTTTATCCTGCAGTTAATCCCCATTGTTTTATTTCCCCCAGATTCATACGCAATGACAACCCAGGAATGGTGGCTTCCGCTTTTACTCGCGGTTCTGGCTATTTATGCGACCTTTGAATTGGTCGTTCGGCACAATCCTGAAAACTGGCCCTGGTTTTTGCTTTCCTTTAGCCAAGGATTCAATATTATCAGCCGGTTGTTAATGATAATGCCCCACACGGTAAGAAATACCGATAACGGTCAGGTTTTCAATACGGAATACCTGATTATCACCATTTTCTGCCTTGCTCTTTCTTGGTTCTTCCTTTGGTATCTGGAACAACCCGAAATTCGTATGACGGTCATGCAGGACGCGAAAGAATAGCAAAAGACCGGTGGAGAAAACTCCACCGGTCTTTTTTATATTTTTCTGCTTTAGAAAATATCAGCAGGTGGTCTCTTTTTCCATTGTTAAAAGCGCTTTCTTGCGCTCCATCCCCCAACGGTACCCGCTTATTGTCCCGTCTTCGTGAACCACCCGGTGACAGGGTGTTACCAGCGCAACCGGATTCGCCGCGCATGCCGATGCCACCGCCCGGGCAGCTGACGGTCTTCCGATTTCCACAGCCAGTCGCGAATAACTGAGCGTTTCGCCATAGGGTATCCGGCGTATCGCTTCCCATACTTTTGCTCTAAAGGCTGTCGCGTGAACATCCATTGGAATGGGGAGTTCCCTTCCATTCCCGTCAAGGTAGTCATTCAGCATATCGATCCAACCGGATAATGCCTTATAGTCTTCCTCCAACTCAGCTCCACTAAAATCTTTCCTCAACATAGCCAACAATTCTTCGCTGGTATCCGCGATCTGACATGAACAAACTCCTTTTTCTGTTCTGGCGATTATAGCCTTCCCAAGCCGGGTCTCAAAAATCGCGTACTGAATTTTCACGTTCTTTCCCTTTTTCTTATATTGTCCAGGTGTCATTCCGAGATACACTGATGCCTTTTCATATAAACGGCTTGATGATCCGAACCCGGCATCAAATTGGGAAGCGGAGATTCCATTTCCATTTTGTATGGCTGACTTAAACTCCGTCATTTTTCGATGGTTGATAATATCGCGCGGCGATAGACTCAAATGAGTAGTTGTCAATTTCCGCAGCGACTCGAGAGTAAGCCCGCAAGAAGCAGCCCACTGAGCGGGTGATGTAATCTCGTCAGCGTCTTTATCAAGCACGGCCATCACCCTGGAAAATTCATGCATTCGCGCTTCAACTTCTGTCGGTTTGCACCGCTTACATGGCCTGAAACCCGATGAGTAAGCATCTTCCTTATTAATGAAGAATACGACAGAGGAGAGCGCCGGTCGCTTTGATGGACATGACGGCACACAAAAAATTCCGGTTGTGGTCACCCCATAGAAAATTCTGCCGTCCCATGATGCATCACGGTTTACAACAGCTTTCCAAAAATCATTCTGATTGATATGCTCACTGTTTTCCATAATAATCACCTGATAGTACAATACTACCCTTTCTTCCGGTAAAGTCCATCCGGATTCTGGTTTCAAACCGGTTTTTACCGCATGTTATAATCATTGAAGTTTTACGTCCACATGGAGGAATCGGATGAACATAAGTACCTCAAAATATAAACGCTGTGACGTTATCCATGTTGAAGGCCGCGTTGACAGCTCCACGGCTCCCCAGCTAAACAGCGCGTTCGAGGCTCTTATTGAAGCGGGCCGTTTTCATATTGTTCTGGATCTGACCAGCGTTTCCTTTATGTCGAGCGCGGGATTGCGCGCCATGATCAACGCCCAAAAAGCCTGCAAACGTTACAATCGCGGCGAAGTTATTCTGTGCTCGGTTCCCGCTTCAATCCAATCCGCTTTGGATCTGGCCGGTTTTACTCCCCTGTTCAAATCCTACAACGACTTAACTTCAGCCGTAGGCAGCTTTTGACCACCTTGAACACCGAACATTTTCAACAGACTTTTCGCGCCTGTTTTGATTGTCTTTCAGATGTTGGATCGCTCATTCACCGGGCAGCGGATGCTGCCGGGCTGGATGATGTATCTCGGTACCAGGTGGAAACTGCGGTGGATGAAGCCTGTTCCAATATCATCGAACATGCCTACGAGGGGGAAGATCTGGGTGACATTGTGATCGATTGCGAGTCACAGCCCGGGATATTGACAATCAGGTTGCGTGACAACGGGAAACCGTTCAATCCAGAATCTATTGCAACCCCGAAATTTGACCTTGATCTGGAAGAGCGGCCCGACCGCGGGCTTGGTCTCTTTTTTATGCGCCGATGGATGAGCTCCATTCACTTTGAGTTTTCAGACCATCATGGAAATATTCTCACGATGGTAAAGAAAGCAGGGAATCCTTCTTGAAAGCTCCTGTCGGGAAATCTCTTCCAGAAAAAGCCGGTTGGAAGTGTTTTCTCGAAACGGCAGAAACTCTGCTGAAAAAAGACAGCCTGAAAGAACAATCTGCTTTTTTAGAAAACTCCGTAATGGAGATATTTGGTGTTAAATGCCGTTTCTGGTTTGCCCACCCATTGTATCCATTGCCAGGCGAAGACGATCCGCCAATGGTCGATGTAACATCAGGTCTCGACCCGCTTGTGATGGAAACTTTCGCAGATCACAAGCCGCGATTTCGATCTTTTGATGGGACAATTCTTGACTCTGTATCGCAGGATATTCGCCTAAGAAATGCCAGTATCCCACTGGTAACCGGAAATGATCTTCTGGGTATCTTACTGATCGAACCGCTGAAAGAGCAAGAATTAGAACAGCAGTCTTTGGATGACCTGAATGCGCTGGCATCCATGTGCGCCATGTCTTTCCAGATCTACCGAATTAATGTCCTCAAGAGCTGGCGTGTTGAACAATTATCTGTTGTGCGAGAAGTATCAGATCAGATTGCCACTATCACTGATCTTGATAAGCTATGCGAAAAAATTGTCCTGGCGATTCAGGAAAAATTTCTTTATTATTATGTGGCCATTTTTACGTTTAACAGTGAGGGTGAACTTGTCTGCCGTTCGTGCGCATCAATGTGCCGTCCGAATGCGCCTCACCCACTGGCAAACACCGTCAAACCGGGACTGGGAATTGTCGGCTGGGTGGCGGAAAATAAAGATGAATTACTTGTCGAAGATGTGACGAATCACCCGGTATACCGGCATCACGAATCACTCCCGGAAACACAATCTGAAGTCGCGCTCCCGTTGATGATCGGCGATCGTGTTCTAGGTGTGCTGGATGTCCAATCAGATAAACGGCAAACCTTTCATGAGATGGACCTGGTCGTCCTTCGAACCCTGGCAGATAATATTGCCATCGCCATTGAAGGCGCCCATCTATATAGCGGGCTTTCACGCAAGACAGAACAAATATCCACTGTATTCGATATTTCCCACTCGCTATCCTCCATCCTTGATCTGGATGTATTGTTGGATCAGGTGGTTCACACCATACAGGAAAAATTTAAATACTTGCAAGTTAATATTTACACCGTTCACACGGGGCGCGAGAGAATTATTTTTCGAGCTGGAACGGGCGAAAATATTCAAGCATACCGTGATGCCTTTCTGACATTTGATATGAATGACAGGGAAGGCATTCTTCCGAGGGTCGCACGTGAAGGGAAAACCATCATATCAAATGACGTCCTTCATGATCCCCGGTATCGTTTCCCTGATTTTGTCACTTCAAAAGCCCGGTCAGAAATGTCGGTTCCGCTTATAACCGGCGGCGAAATGACAGGTATTCTGGATATTCAAAGTGACAGGCCGGGCGCGTTTGATGAAAATGATAAATTTCTTTTTGAAGCCCTTTCAGCCGGTATCGCAACCTCCATTCGAAACGCCACACTCTTCCGTTCGGAACAATTCCGACGGCAGGTAGCTGAAAGTGTACGGGATATAGCCGGTATTCTTTCAGGCAATTCTTCGGTGGAAGAATTGATGGATCGGATACTTGAAAAGCTACAGGATAGTCTGCCCTGTGATGTGGCATCAATATGGTTGACACCACCGGAGTCTACCTCAGATAAATTCCTCAATCTGGCTTCCATCCGTGGAGCCGGCGCGCATGACCTGAAGACAGCCTATCAAACAGCCGATACCGCCGGCCGCTGGGTAGTAGACGCCCTGACAACCGGTGAAACCCGAATACGATCTGATAAAGACCCCTGCGGACCGCTGGGAGAAGCTATGGGCTTTTCCGCGGATTATTCCGCGATTGCCGCCCCTTTACGCGCGGGCGGCGTTACTGTTGGTTTGTTAACCCTGGCTCATCACCAGCCTGACCGCTATGGTACCGAAGCCCGCCTGATCACCCAAACCTTCGCGGGCTATGCGGCAGCAGCTATCCAGAATAGCCGGCTATACGCGTCGATGCGCGAGCAAGCCTGGGTGTCCACTGTTCTGCTCAAGGTAGCCGAAGCCAGTAAGAAAGTTAAAACACAGGCTGACCTTGCCGAGACTATCGTCAGGTTGATCCCGGAACTGATTGGTTGTTCCAATTGCGCGTTGTATGTATATGATACGTCAATGAACATTCTTGAGCGCAAAGCTACCTGCGGGTTCCCCACCGATGCGTTGCCGTCCAGAACCTTTAGCAGCGATCACGCCGCATTCGTGTTGGCCAGCCGGATGACCAAACCCGTTCCAGCATACCAAACGAATGGCGACTTTGTCCTATCACCCGCAAAAGACGCGCCAGCCGGCGTGGTGTTGGCATTAAAGAACCATGAACAAATTCTCGGTCTGATATGGGTGGGAAATGAAAACCGTGGTGGATCTTTTTCAGAAGACACCTTGCAGGTACTCACCGGAATTGGTAACCAGACTGCCACTGCCTGGGAGAACCTGAGATTACTTGAAAATCAGCAGCAAGACGCATTCATTGCCGCGGCTTTGTTGCAGGTAGCACAGGTAGTGGCTGTAAAAGATGACCTGCAGTCGATTCTCGATGGAATATTGCGAATGCTTCCAAATCTTGCCGGTGTAGAAAACGCAGCCTTCTTCCTGTCAAATCCTGAGCAAAAGGGATTTCTTCCGGTTACATCCTGTATTGGATTGAATTCCGAAGCATGCCGCTCGTTTGGTACAAGCTTATTTCCTGATGATTTCCCGATGCTGGATCTGGTGGTCGAACGCAATATCGTTCTTTTCTCACCGGTAGATCTCGCACATAAATCGGCGGTACACTGGTCAAATATCAAACAGATTTACCGGCTGAAAGATGCATCCCGCCAAAAACCGCCTGAAGGTGGCTGGCTAATTGGATTACCACTTTCTGGAAAAGGCGAAATATTTGGCGCGTTCGTTCTGCTTGAAAAGCCTGTTACCGGAAGTATGATGGAAAAGCGGATGGAACTGCTCAGCGGAGTTGCGCGTCAGGCAGCAACAGCCA
>CAYQTY010000180.1:0-7117 GCA_964420535.1 uncultured Leptolinea sp.
AGCCCTCCAGCTCCCCATCGACTCAACTGTAGCCCGCTCCACCACCAGCGCGTATATTCTGGGCAACCTGAATGCCGATACCCAGATTCCTGTGACCACAGCGAACATCATCCTCTCCGGAACATTAAACGCAAGTGCTGCCGTGGGTACCACCTATTCTTCCAGCTTTATCGCGCAGGATAACAACGGCGCTTCACAAAACGTGACCATCCAGTACACCAAAGCGGACGCCACACACTGGAATTACAGCGTGACTTCCGCCGGCGCCAGTGGAAACGGCGTCGTAGGTTTTGATGGTGCGGGAAATTACTCCGCCGCTGCTTCCACCATCAACCCGATCACAGTCGGCACCTCCCCGATGACGGTGAACTTCTCCAACCTGACCCAACCCCCGGCTGCCGCGAATGATGTGGTTTTAGGCAGCCAGGATGGAACTTCAGCCGGATCTTATGATGTGACCGTCGGCGTATACGATGAACTGGGTGTACTTACATCTGTTGCCATCCGCTATACCCGCACCACCGATCCGAACGTCTGGACGTACAACATCTCCCCCACCGATACCAGCGGCGCCACCATCGTGGACGCGGCAGGAAATCCGGTGACCAACGGCTCGATCCAGTTTGATACCAGTGGTCAGTTTGTCAGTTCAGCCGGGATGCTCAATGTCCCCGGTTCGCCGGGCGCTGTCTCCCCGGTTCTGGTAAACCTTGATCAATCCGGTATGACCATGCTGGCTACCGCCAGCAGCGCTGCCCTGGGCAGCCAGAACGGTCTGGCCGCGGGTTCTTTGATGGGCTTCACGGTTTCTTCCAAAACCGGTGAAATCTATGGCGCGTACTCCAATGGTGACCAGCGTCTGATCGGTCAGCTCGCACTGGCGATGTTCGTCAACCCGACCGGTTTGATGCGTGAAGGTGACAACTACTACGTGGCCAGCCTGAATTCCGGCGAACCGCGCATCGGAGCTCCCGCGGCAGGCGGACGCGGTACGGTAGCTTCCGGTTATGTGGAAGGCTCCAATGTGGATATGAGCCGTGAGTTTTCCAATATGATCCTCGCTCAGCGTGGTTTCCAGGCTTCCTCCCGCATCATCAACGCATCTGATCAGATTCTTCAGGAACTGGTAAACCTGGGGCGGTAAACCCGGACCGGTTTAAGATTGGAAACAGGGTAACGTGAAATGACAATTCAGGGTTTGCAGCCGGTTCAACCCGGCGCCCGGCCTATTGATCAACCATTGCAACTTCACCTCAACCAGAAGGTGACGGCTGAAGTGCTGAGTGTAAATGGCGATCAGATCGATATGGTCATTCAGGGGTACCGGGTAGTAGGCCGGCTGCAAACCAATGATCAAACCAGCATGCTGGAACAGCACCAACTCGCACAGTTTATCGTCAAAGGATCTGTTGATGGCGCACTGCTGTTGGCGTTCGCGAAGACAGATGAAACCACTCTGGCGGCCCCAAAGCCAAACGCGATGGTTGTATTGTCTCAAAACCTGCTGGTTTTGAACGATATGGAAGCAACAGATATCAATGTGATGATCGGGAAGGCCCTGCTTGACCACGGCCTTCCCGTAACTCAAACATCTATCGATGAGCTTACACAGATATTGAATGGCATTCCGAACTGGGGGCAGAGCGAGGCCGATATGGCCGCGGCGCTGAAAGCAGGCGGTATGCCTTTGACAACCAGCACGCTTTCGCTCGCCATGCAAACACTGCCATCTCTGGCGGATAGCGTCGGCAGACTGGAAGCCCAACTGTTAAACCTCGCGCAGGGCAAATCGAGTCCTGAGATAACACAATTGGCGGAGCAGGCGCTGAAACTTATCCAATCTGCCACTGTCAACTGGACAGACGATCTGCCGGCTTTACTCAATGACCTGAAACAGGCGGTATCCATCTGGGGCAAGTCGCTGGAATCGGAACTGGCCCGGCAGGTTCAGGGTGAAAATCTTGAGGGGCGTGAAGGCTGGTTGTCACTAATAAAGCTGCGCAACGCCCTGGAAGCAGGCGGATTGCGTTCTTCCGTAAGATCCATTGACCAGTTCCTGGAAGGCGTCCGTCAAATGCAGTTCCTTAATACAGCCCATCCGGTGGAGAACGGAAACCCGCCGTGGCTACTGGTAAATTTGCCGGTCGCCGCGCACATTCCCGGGCAAGCGCAACCTCGAGGGGACCTTTTCCCGGCCAGTTTGCGCATAGCCTATCGAACAGAGGGAAAGGTCAAACGGATCGACCCGGATAACACCCGCCTGGTGCTTACAGTCGATTTGCAAGACGGTGAGTATGTCACCGCGGATCTCTCTGTAATTGGCAAACGGGTGGGAGCCTGGCTTTCGGTTTCTTCAGAAGAGCTAAAAGATCAGGCAATAGCAACCTTGCCTGACCTGGAATCGCGTATGGAAAAACTGGGCCTTTCGCTGAAACTCGCCCATTGTGATGTCGCCTCCATAGGTCCGGTGCTGACAGAAGAACAACAGATCATATTACCGGGCTCTAAAGGTATTAATTTAGAGGCCTGATAATGGATACCCAGGAAACTCCACCCGGCAAGAATCACATCAAAACGGCGGTCGCGCTGCAATACGACCCCAATTCTGACGATGCTCCGCGCGTAGTTGCTACCGGCCGGGGAGAAATTGCTGATAAAATCTTATTGATCGCGCAGCAAAACCAGGTGCCTATCCGTGAAGATCCGATCCTCGCCCAGGCACTTTCCATGGTGGATCTGGACGCGGAAATTCCCTCCGAGTTGTATGCTGTAGTAGCTGAAGTCCTGGGCTGGGTTTACCGGCTCAGAAATAAACCATTTGAGGGTTGACCTTTCATGACGTTCCCACTGAGACCTGCCGTTGAACGTAGGCAATTTTTTCGGCTGGTTTATCCCCCCGAACTTGCTCCCGAAGTAGTAATTCTCGGGATCACGTTTCGCATACTGGATATCTCAGAAAAGGCGATCCGCTTTCGTAAAGACTTCTCTACCCGTTTGGATACCGGAATGGCGGTTCAGGGGATTGTGATTTTTCAGGATTTATCGAAATATGAATTTAAAGGGTATGTTTTAAGGGTAGTAAACCGGGAAGCGGTTGTTATTTTTCTAAAGAATCTCCCCTATCAAAAGATCATGGCTGAACAGTTATATATTCAACGCAACTCACGCAATATTTAAAACACATTTCATTAATACTAAATTCCCCCATTTTTTATGAGAGGTTTACAGTTGTTCTGCCGGTACACCGGTAGGATTATATAAGGAATCATCAAAGATTTTACTGATCCACGCGCTTTGATGATTGCCTTGATTGTTGTATGCTAATACAAGAAGGGGCTTTATTGCGTCTGACTGGTATGGTTTCACGAAATAAGCTTTTTTTCGGCATTAAAGAAACTGCTTTCTTCCAGAATCCGGATTGAGGATACTTCTATGGAATTGATTTTTGACCTGGCTGAAGATGAATTTCCCATTTTTATGGCTGAGACAGATGAACAACTTCAAGTTTTGGATGATGGTTTGATCCGTCTGGAACGTGAAGGGGAGGATATGGAACTGCTCCAGGCATTGTTCAGGGCAGCTCATACCCTTAAAGGCACATCCGGAATGATCGGTCATAAACGCATGGTCAACCTGACACATTCCATGGAGACGGCATTGGACGGGCTGCGGAAACATACGCTGCCAGTCTCTACGGCCCTTATCGACCTGTGTCTTGAAGCTACAGACGCGTTACGAAGCCTGCGGGAAGAAGTGATCACCCGTACAGAATGTGGCGTGGCTGTCGATGAATTGACCGACCGGTTTTCAGCTCTGGGACTGGTCGGAAAACCGGCTCAACCGACGACCCCGGTTCAGCCTGTTGCAGAACAAAAGGTAGCTTCACCGGTTCCGGTGACACCGCCGCAACCCGCGGCTGTCACGGCATCGGGAGGTTTTACCGTGCGGGTTGAGATTTCTCAAAACAGCATCGCTTCAGCCGCGCGGGCTTTCCAGGTGATGATGGAATTGCAGGGGCTGGGAACCATCAAGAAAATGACTCCCACCCAGGAAGAAATCGAAACCTCCATACCGGTGCACGTCATGCTGGTTGAACTTGAAACACAAAAAACCGAAGCGGATATCCTGAAAGCTTTTGATACCCTGTCGGAGCTTGATAAAGTTGAAGTACTGCCGGCGGGAAGTATTGAAATTAAGACCTCGGCAGTACCCGTTCCACAAGTAGCGCCGGCTCCTGCAGCACCTCCACCCACGCCACCGCCTGCTCCACAGCCCAAACCGGCGGCGGGTGATGGCCAACCGGCATCCGCTCCCAAACCCGGCGCGGCGCCAATCTCGGTGGAAAAGACTGTGCGTACCAGCGTTGAACGCCTGGACAACCTGATGAACCTGGTTGGCGAATTGATCACCGACCGTAACCGGCTGTATCAGATCCGCAGTACACTCGAAGCCACAATAAGAAATAGTGACCAGGCGGATGTGCTATCAGACACTATTACCCATGTAGGCCGGATCACCGATCAACTTCAGATGGAAGTGATGGGTATCCGCATGCTGCCGGTATCCAATACCTTCAGCAAGTTTCCCCGTATGGTTCGCGATCTTTCGGCGAAACTGAATAAAAAGATCGATCTGACCATTGAAGGTGAAAATACCGAGCTTGACCGCTCAGTAATTGAAGAGATCAATGATCCGTTGATCCACCTTATCCGGAATTCAGTAGACCATGGTATTGAAACCGCCGAAGACCGGCTAACAACCGGTAAACCGGAACGCGCCACGATCAAATTAACAGCCCGCCATGAACAGGGACGTATTATCCTGACGGTGGAAGATGACGGCAAGGGAATTGACCCGGACAAAATCCGGGCGTCAGCCGTAGGGAAAGGCATATTATCAGAGTCCGATGCCGCGTCCTTGAATGATGACGAAGCGATAAACCTGATCTTCAGTTCCGGTTTTTCAACGGCGAAAGTAGTCAATGATGTATCCGGCCGCGGTGTCGGTTTGGATATTGTCCGCAATAACATCCAGCGGTTGAACGGCACAGTGATGGTGGAAACAGAGAAAGGCAAGGGGACACGGTTCATGGTCACACTACCGTTGACTCTGGCCATCGTTCCCACACTGCTCGTGCGGGTAGCCCACAACACGCTGGCCATCCCATTGGTCACAGTTCTGGAAACCCTGCGAATTTCCACGAAAGAAGTTCAAACCGTTAATTCCCGGCCAGTCATTCGCCTGCGTGACAAGGTTCTTCCATTGTTGGATATGACAGAAACCTTCGGGTTTACTTCAAGCAAGAAAGACCTGGGGTATCGCTACGTTGTAGTGGTCGGAATGGGAAAGCAGATGATGGGCCTTGCTGTTGACCGTCTGCTGGGGCAGGAAGAGGTGGTGGTCAAATCATTGGGATCCATCATCGGAGAAGTCAACGGTATCGCCAGCGCCGCCATTCTGGGGGATGGTTCGGTGATCTTGATCGTAGATGTTCAGGACTTATTCCAGATTACCGGACAAAAAACCGGCGGAAATAAAAAGGAGTAATTAATGGCCCCGGATGTTCGAAAAGTAGATGACAAATTATTAGCCAAAATGCGTGTTGTCGCAGCGCGGGGTTTTTCGAATTCCGCCAAAGGCTTATCTCAGATGATCGGTCAGGAATTGAGCGTACATTCACCGGATGTGGACCTAGTGCCGCTGACAGCCATCGCGGATATGCTGGGTGGCCCCGATAACGATGCCGTTGGGGTTTACCTGCGGGTGGAAGGCGACCTGACCGGGCAGATCATGATGGTCATCGGATACCAGCAGGCGCTGGAATTCTGCGATATGGTATTGGATCTTCCGGGGGGAACGACTCAAGAATTTGGCCGTATGGAACGTTCGGCTCTCTCGGAAATTGGTAACCTTACCGGTACATTTTTCTTGAATGCCATCTATGAGATCACCGGAATCACTTCCATGCCCAGTCCGCCGGCAGTTATGGTTGATATGGTTGGATCTATATTGGATGTTGTCGTGGCGACAATGGGTACCATATCCGATCAGATCATGATGTTTAAGGCGGTATTTCAAATTGGTGAACGAAAAATCCAGGCAGACTTTTGGATCATCCCCGATCCGGCCACACTGGATAAATTAACAGTAGCGGAGATGAAAGAGTGATGACTGGATCCATGTCCTCAGTTGGCCTGGGCGAGTATTGTGTCAGTCGCGATTCATCAGATGTGTTGATCGCGTTTGGTTTGGGATCATGCCTGGGTATCGGTATGTATGATCCCGTTGCCCATGTCGGAGGATTGATCCATGTAGTCTTGCCTGAACAAAAAGCAGGCAACGACCCCAACAGTGCGAAATTCGTGGATACAGGTATTCCGCTTATTTTAGATAAAGTCATCGCTCAAGGAGCTGACAAATCCCGGTTGATCATACGCATGGCTGGTGGTGCGAATATGTTAACCTCACCGGGGTTATCTGGAACCTTTGATATTGGTACCCGTAATATCGCCATGGCGCATGAGGTATTCAAAAAACTTAACCTCAAATTGAAGGTCGAAGAAGTTGGCGGGCAGGTTGGACGGACTGTCCGTATGTATGTTGCTGACGGGCGAATGACCGTCCGGATGATGGGATCCCAGGAACGTGACCTGGGCGCGGTATAAAACACAAAAGGAGCAAGCAGAATGACAAAAGTCCTTGTAGTAGATGATGCAGAATTTCTTCGGGTGCGAATAACGAAAATGCTCGCCGGAGAAGGTTATGAAGTGAATGAGGCAGAAAATGGAGCACGCGCGCTGGAGCTGTACCAGCAGATCAAACCGGATGTGGTTCTAATGGATATCACCATGCCTGAAATGGACGGTTTGACCGCCCTGAAGAGCATTCGAGGCATAGATCCCAACGCGCGTATCATCATGCTAACAGCTCTCGGGCAGGAGTCTGTGGTTATGGAAGCCGTAAAAGCCGGCGCCAAAGACTTTGTTGTAAAACCATACGATAGCGATCGTGTCTTGCAGGCTATCGCTAAAGCCATTAAATAAATCCCATGGTTGCTCCCGCTTCTTCCACCTCTCCAGTAAAAGTGTTAGTGGTTGATGATTCCGCTTTTATGCGA
>CAYQTY010000181.1:0-5505 GCA_964420535.1 uncultured Leptolinea sp.
ATCAAAGTCGTCGCCAATAACCGCAAGGCTCATTTCGAATACTTCCTGTTGGATCGATTTGAAGCCGGCATCTCCCTGGCCGGAACCGAAATCAAATCCATTCGCGCCGGTCAGATAAGCCTGGCGGAAGCGTACGTGGAAGTGAACGATCACGAAGCCTGGCTTGTCAATTCACATATCGCTCCCTACGAAGCGGCCAGCCGTTATAACCACGATCCTAAAAGGCCTCGTAGACTGCTGTTACACAGGAAAGAAATCCGCGAACTGTTTGATTCTGTCCGTCAAAAAGGTGTGACAGTTATTCCGGTTCAGGTTTATTTGAAAGACGGGCGGGCCAAAGTGGAAATCGCCCTGGCTAAAGGCAAGAAACTTTTCGATAAGCGTGATGTGATGGCCAAACGGGACGCGGAGCGCGAAATTCGCCGGGAACAATCCGGTAAGAATGATTAGAGGCAAATCCGCACGATGATGAATGCATGGCTGGCTATGACGGTCACAATGGCACTGGCTTTATTGTGGCTGCGTATCAATGATTTTTTAGCCCATAAGGGCTGGATGAGCGGACAAACCAGCCGGAAGGTCATTCACACCGGAACTGGACCGATTTTTGTTTTATGCTGGTTATTTTTCCCGGATGAGCCGATATCACGGTATCTCGCGGCTGCTATTCCCTTTTTGATTTCACTGCAGTTCTTGTTTGTTGGCCTTGGGTGGATGAAAGATCAGGCATCGGTGGATGCCATGACCCGGAGGGGAGACCGGAGTGAGATACTTCGCGGTCCATTGATTTACGGGATCGCTTTTGTAATCCTTACAATTATATTTTGGACGGATTTACCAGCCGGCGTAGTCGCGTTGATGATGCTAAGCGGGGGTGACGGACTGGCTGATATTTTTGGAAAACGGTTTGGCAAAGTCCCTTTGCCGTGGTCGAAAAAGAAAACATGGGCAGGTTCCATTGCAATGTTTCTAGGTGGAACGATTTTTTCCATCGCTGTGATTTCCGCCTTCCTTCTTGCGGGAATCTGGTCATCGTCCTTCGAATCATTTGTTTTTCCGATACTGGTTATTGGTCTGGTCTCAACCGCTGTTGAATCACTACCAATCGAGGAGTACGATAATATAACCGTCCCTTTTATCGCGGTCTTACTGGGACTATTTCTTCTTCCGAAAGGATAACTGATTAATGTTGGATATTACCGGACACGACCTCACCCTGGAACAGATTGAAAATGTTTCGCGGAAAAAGGAGTTGGTGAACCTTTCCAGGCAGGCGCTTGATCAGATCACCCGGTCACGCGGGTGGGTGGACGAGATCGTGAATTCGGATAAACCGGTATATGGGATCAATACCGGATTCGGCATTTTTTCAGACCGGCGGATAAACAAACAGGATGCGAGGAAGCTCGCCCGGAACCTGATCATCAGTCACGCAGTTGGTACCGGTGAGCCGCTGCCGGAGGATGTTGTTCGCGCGGCGATCACGATCAGAGCAAATACTCTGGCAAAAGGATTCTCAGGAGCGCGAGTCGAATTGATCGAACGTCTTCTGGAAATCAACAATAAAGGTGTATATCCATTGATACCTGAAAAAGGTTCAATGGGGTCTTCGGGCGACCTCGCGCCGCTATGTCACCTGGGACTGATCCTTACACGAGATGAAGAAGATGACGAAGCCCTTTCCGGGGAGGCGATATACCAGGGGCAAAAAATGACCGGTAAGGTGGCTATGAAAGCCGCCGGGTTGGAGCGGTTGGTTCTGCAGCCAAAAGAGGGACTCGCTCTTAGCAACGGGGCGACATTCTCGGCAGCCATTGCTGCTTTGTGTGTTATTGATCTTGAGTACTTCCTGAAGCTGGCCGACCTGGCTGCCGCCATGACGCTGGAGGCAGTAAAAGGGTGCTCTTCTGCTTTTGACGAAAGATTGCATCTGGCTCGTGGTCACCATGGACAGATTGTATCGGCTGAACGCATCCGGTCAGCTATAAAAGGCAGTTCACTCGTTGACTCAGCCGGCAGGATACAGGACGCGTATTCAATCCGATGCGCTCCGCAGGTACACGGTTCCGGATTCGACTCACTGGCATATGTTAGAAAAACCGTTGAAATCGAAGTTAACGCTGCTACCGATAACCCTCTACTCTTTGAACCAAATGGAGCTATATCCGGTGGAAATTTTCATGGTGAACCCATTGCCCAGGCTATGGACACTTTAAAAATCGCGGCAGCTGAAATAGGCGCTATTTCAGAACGGCGCGTATTCAGGCTTCTCGATGGTAACCTGAATGGTGGATTGCCCTCCATGCTGGTGGATTCTCAGGTGGATGCCGGTTTAAATTCGGGTCTGATGATGTTGCAATATACAGCAGCTTCGCTTGTTCTAGAGAACCAGGCACTTTGCGCACCTGACTCTGTTTTTTCCATGCCTACATCCGCAAACCAGGAAGACCATAACGCCAATTCAATGAACGCGGCACGTCACGCACGTATTGTGCTGGATAACCTGAAACACATTCTGGCCACTGAATTCTTCTCGACTGCCCGGGCATTAACCCAGCGGTTGCGAGAAGACCCAAAAACGAAGTTGGGTGAGGTGACAGGATATAATTACAATCTGATCCGCCGCTGTATACCTTATACAGCCGGTGATACCTTCTGGGAACCATCCCTTGTTACAATTAAGGAAATGATTGACCGAAAAGAACTGGCCGGGTGATCCGGTAAAAATTAGCCATTGGAAGAAAAATGAAATCTTCTATCAGTAGACGTGACTTTTTAAAATACTCTGCCATGGCAGGGTTTGGACTGGTTGCCATCCGTCCCAACCGTGACTGGCTTCAACCGGTTGCCGAAATCCCTGAGGGAGAAAGAATTGGACGTGTATGCGTTGGTTCAGTTAATATGCGTGCCCGGCCATCTGCTGACGCGGCGGTGGTGGGCAAGCTTTATCAGGATCAGCTCGTACAATGGAATCGGGATATCATCGGGCAGCTTCCTGCCGGTTTAATGAACCGTAACTGGGTGGAAACTCCCAACGGATATATTTTTGCCGGAAGTGTTCAACCGGTGCGGAATATTCCCAACCAACCCATTACAACCCTCCCCGCGAATGAAACAGAAAAGGGGATGTGGGTTGAGGTCACTGTACCCATGGCGGACTTGAGTATTGAAAATCCACCAGCCAGAGGTACCTGGATAGACGCCGTACCGGTGCCGCGGATCTATTACAGCCAGGTGATCTGGGTTGATGATGTTCGCACAACCTCAGATGGGAAAGTGCAATATCGAATCAACGAGAAATACGGTAATCCGGGAGATATTTTCTGGGCGGCCGCAGAAGCTTTCAGGCCTATCACAGCCGAGGAATTGGCACCTATCAGCCCGGATGTGGTTGAAAAGCGGGTTGACGTCAGTATCGCGAACCAGACGTTATCCTGCTATGAGGGGAACAGAGAAGTATACTTCTGCCGTATTTCCTCCGGCGCCAAATACGACGCGGATGGAACTGCCGTGGATAATTGGAAAACTCCCCCCGGCCCGCACCCGATATGGCGGAAACTCCTTTCCATTCACATGGCGGGCGGACAAACGGGAAACGGCTGGGATACTCTGGGTATCGCATGGACGAGCTTATTCTCAGGAGAGGGTGTGGCCATCCATTCCACATTCTGGCACAACAACTATGGAATGCCGGTCTCACATGGGTGTGTCAATGCCTCTCCGGATGATGCCAAGTGGATCTGGCGATGGACGACTCCGAGCGTGACCTACTATCCAGGTGACCTGACAGTATCCATGCCCGGCGGAACCATTGTCAATGTGATAGACGGGTAATCAGGTGTGACTATCACGCTCTGGCTGGCATTTACCGCCGGATTGGCTTCCTTTTTGTCACCCTGCGTGATCTCACTTATGCCTGCCTATATCGGGTACCTGGGAGGCCGGTCCATTTCGGCTGACCAAACCCGGTCAATGAAGAATCGATGGTATACATTCCTGCATGGACTGGCTTTTATCGCGGGTTTCAGTGTGATTTTCATCGGTCTGGGTATGGCCGCGTCGGCTATTGGTAGTCTTCTGTTTGATGCCAGAGATATCCTCGAAAAAGCCGGGGGAATTCTCATTGCTCTTTTTGGATTACATATGACCGGTCTGGTACGAATTAGATGGCTTGAGTATGACCTAAGGCCGGCGAACCGAGTGGAAGAAAATCTCAGTTATTTCTCGTCATTCACAATGGGGATTTTGTTCTCTGCCGGTTGGTCACCCTGCGTTGGGCCTGTTTTAGGTTCAATTTTAACCCTGGCAATGAACGAGAGTTCATTGGCGGAAGGATTCCGGTTACTCACTTTTTATTCTGCCGGTTTTGCCATACCCTTCCTTTTCCTGGCTCTGGTAATTGACAGGATAACCTGGCAGATGTCACGGTTTTCAAAAGCGGCACATATTATTGAAGTGAGTATGGGTGCGTTATTGGTCATCATTGGTTTATTGGTTTTTGGGGGCTATTATCGCCAATTTACAAATTTAACCCTGTTTTTTGGACAGGGAATATGAGAACTGACGAATGAGAAAGACAATTATTGCAATAGTGGCGATAATCATTCTTATTTTGGCCGGTAGGATGATTGTGATGGGTAACCGCTTCGATGAAATAGCGGTTACAGAGGAAAACATTTTTGCCAATCTCTCATCAAAACCCAAAAGAGGATCACCGGCGCCTGATTTTGTATTGAAAGATTTACATGGTGCTGAGATACAATTAAGTGCTTTTAGAGGGAAACCGGTGCTGATTAATTTTTGGTCAGTAGATTGCCCACCGTGTTTGAAGGAAATGCCTGTATTACAGAGTGCTTCCGAGAAAGGGAAAGATACCCTGATTGTGATTGGGATCAATATGGGCGATCCCATAAATCGGGTGACATCTTTTGTTCAATCGAATAGAATATCATTCACAATTTTGACAGACTCAGACGGCCGGATAACAGAAACATACAGAGTAGCGGCTTATCCCGTTTCTTATTTCATTGATAGTAACGGAATAATAAGGGATTATCATACCGGTCAATTGTCAACAGAACTTCTGAGCACTTATTTAGGAAAATTGGGGATTAATTTATGGTAACTGTTACGCTATACCGCAAGAATGAATGCGATGAATGCGATGTCATCCTTCAGTATCTCGATGAACTCCAGAAAACACATCCTCATCAGCTTGCCATTGTCAATGTAGAACAGCTCGATGATGAACAACAGGGTATTGACAAAGCCAAATTCCCCTATGTCAAAGTTGGACCTTATGTATTGCACTCTCCATTCCGGAAAACAGACTTGCAGATTGCGTTGGGCGCTTCCATAGACCGGGCGTCGCACCTTGAAGCTGTCAATGATGAAACGTACCGCCAGAGGATTAATCGCGGTCATACAATCACAAAAACAGACCGTGTTTCTTTCTGGATCAGTAAAAATTTCATGTCTATGGTTCTTTTTGTTATCTTCTTATAT
>CAYQTY010000181.1:5549-7113 GCA_964420535.1 uncultured Leptolinea sp.
GTGATTTATGCTATTTATTCACCGTTGTGCCACCAATTGGGATTCCGTTCCTGGTTCCTTTTCGGTGAGCAATTGTATTACCCTCGTGAGCTCGCAGGATTGAACGGAATCAAATCCTTTGAAGATCAAACCGGGATTTCTTCCGATGAAGTTTTTAAGGCACGCTCTTTCCTCGGCGAAGAACACACGGGCTACAAAGTGGCACTATGTGAGCGGGATACCGCGATTTATGCTTTCATGTTTTTGTTTGGCCTGGTTTTTGTGTTAACCGGTAAACGGATAAAAGCCTTACCCTGGTACATCTGGTTGACTATTGGATTGATCCCCATTGGGCTGGACGGTTTTTCACAACTTCCGAGCCTTACCAGCGCGATGCCTGCATGGGTGCCGATCAGGGAAAGCACTCCTTTATTGAGGGTAATCACTGGCGGATTGTTTGGTCTGACAACTGCCTGGTATCTGTTTCCTTTACTGGAAGAATCAATGAAAGAAACCCGAACCCTTTTGAGTACAAAGATGTCGATCGCGAAACAACTAGATTCTTCCGGATCAAAGAATAAATGATCAATCGCACCATAAATGGGCTGAAATTTGTCCAATTTAATTCATTCACCCGTTACCCGCTTCACCAGGGGATATTTGGAAGAACGGGTGGGGTAAGCCCTGCTCCCTGGGATTCCTTAAATCTTGGCGGATTGAGCGGTGATTCACGCGAAAACATTATCGAAAATCGCAGGCGAATCTTTTCCTGTTTTAACCTTCCGGTTGAATCGATTTTCGATGTCTGGCAGGTGCATGGTAATAGAGTAATATGCACCAAGAAGAACCGTCCGTTGGATCAGGAACACGAAAAAGCGGATGCCATCTTCACCGATCAGCCGGGAATCACGCTATTTATGCGTTTCGCTGATTGTGTGCCATTGTTCTTTTATGATCCTGTTAAACTTGTGATCGGAATCGGGCATGCCGGCAGAATTGGAACGTTGAACCGTATTGCGGCAGAGTGTGTGACTTCCATGTCAACAGTATACGGTTGCAAGCCTGAGAATATCCTGGCAGGTATCGGTCCATCTATTGGGCCGGATCATTACGAAGTAAAAGAGGATGTGGCCAGTGATGCGGAAGCCTGTTTTGATGATACGAAAGGAATATTACGCCAGACATCTGACGGTACAATATATCTGAATTTGTGGGAAGCAAACCGCCGGATTCTAACGGAAGCCGGTGTGCGTAAAATTGAAATGGCTGAAATTTGTACAGCGTGCCATACCGATAGCTGGTTTTCACACCGGGCTGAAAAAGGAAAGACAGGCCGGTTTGGCGCATTGCTTGCATTAGACGGAACAAATTAATGACGACTCACATCGAAGATAACTATAAAATAATCATGGATCGCATAACACTTGCGGCTCAAAATTCTGGCCGCACTCCGTGTAATATAAAATTACTCGTGGTTACCAAAGGACAACCGGCAGAAAAGATGCTCGAAGCGTATCGGGCAGGCGCCCGGTTATTTGGTGAGAACTATCCTGAAGAGACCGCCGAGAAATTTGAAGAAATTAAT
>CAYQTY010000182.1:0-7082 GCA_964420535.1 uncultured Leptolinea sp.
GGAGCTGTTCGGCCTGCGCCTGCCCGACGGCGAGGTCTGGCGGAAGAAGCTGGCGAAACGGTCCCGGCCGTCGGGGTTCTGCAACGGGTCTATCACGATAATGCACTCTTTGAGGATTCGCTCCACAAGCTCATCGCCCCGGCTGGCCAGCAGATGGTACGCCATCCAGAGGCCGGCGTCCGTGCCCGACGGCTCGTTGCCGTGGATCGTGTAGGCCAGCCAGACCACCACCGGCAGTCCGGCGGTCAGCTCCGCCCGTCGCGCGGCGGAGAGCCTCAGCGCGTGGGCCAGCTCACGTATTTCGTTCTTGGTGAAACCAAGCTCCTGCAGCGGGCTGACGGCGCCCGTCTCTTTTACGGCGCGGGTGCCGGGGCGGTAGTCACCGCGGTCATCCTCATTGGAGCCTTCCGCCATAATGGCGTAGTTCTCCGCGCGGGCCAGGTCTTTGAGGAACCGGAAGCGCGCCAGCTTGCAGATATAACAGCGGTCAGGCGGGTTAGCGGTGAATTCCGGCGTTTCCAGGTCGTTGAAGTTGACCAGGTGCAGATGAAACCCGACGGTTTCGGCCAGCGATAACGCCGCGGCCACGTCACCCTCCGATTCGACCGGCGATTTGATGGTCACCGCCAGCATTTTGTCACCCAGCGCGTGCCAGGCGGCCGCGCACAACAGGCCGCTATCGACGCCGCCCGAGAACGCGATGACCGCGGAGCCGCGCTGCCGGAAGTAATCCAGCAGCATATCCCAGCGGGATCTCATTTCAGGAGATAACTTCTGTTCCAGTTGCGTAAGGTCCATGTCAGTTCTCCATCTGGTTGATGCGCCCGGCCAGCATGCCGGCGCCGAAACCGTTGTCAATATTGACCACACCCACGCCAGCCGCGCAGGAGTTCAACATGGTCAGCAGAGGAGCCAGGCCATTGAAACTGGCGCCGTAGCCCACGCTGGTGGGCACGGCGATCACCGGCACAGAGACCAGCCCGCCGACTACCGAGGGCAGTGCGCCGTCCATACCGGCCACCACAATGATCACGCGGGCCTGCCACAGGGTATCCACCTTATCCAACAGCCGGTGGATTCCGGCCACGCCCACGTCATACAGCCGTTCCACTTTATTATTCATCAATTCGGCGGTCGCCGCTGCCTCTTCGGCCACCGGCATATCCGCTGTGCCGGCCGTCACCACCAGAATGCCGGGCTTTCGCCCGGCCGGGTCAGTTCGGTCCAGCACCAGCAGGCGCGGCAGAGGGAGGTAGGACAGCTCCGGGTTCTCCGCGAGCACCACGTCCGCCATGCTTTGGTCAACGCGGGTGACCAGCACACGGTCACTGCGTTCTGTCAGTCGTTTGACGATAGCCGCCACCTGCTCCGGCTGCTTGCCTTGTCCCAGCACCACCTCGGGGAAGCCGTTACGCAGCCCGCGGTGGTGGTCCAGGTTGGCGAAGCCGTCCACGTTTTCGTAGGGAAGCCGGCGCAGTTCTTCCAGCGCGGAATCAACGTCAACGTTGCCAGCCTTCACCTGTTCAAGTAATGTTTTGAGTTTTTCGGTTTCCATAGAGAGCGGTATGGTTCCAGTTCTGTTGACAGCCAACTACAGGTTGGTCATTTTTTCCATGATCTCGGGGTAACGGCCGCCCAGCACCTTGATCTGCTCGGAGGCTTCGCGGATCTCACGCAGGTCTTCTGCCGTCAGTTCAAGGGACGCCGCGCCGATATTCTCTTCCAGGCGTTCCACTTTGCGTGTGCCGGGGATGGGCACGATCCAGGGTTTCTGCGCCAGCAGCCAGGCCAGCGCGATCTGCGCCGGGGTGGCGTGCTTCTTCTCCGCGAAGCGGGTGACCATATCCACCACTACCTGGTTGGCCTTGCGGGCTTCCTCGGTGAAATACGGCAGAGTGTTGCGGAAGTCACCGTTCTCGAATTTGGTCTTGTCACTGATCTTGCCGGTGAGGAATCCCCTGCCCAGCGGGCTGAAGGGCACAAAGCCGATGCCCAGTTCTTCGAGGGTGGAGAGGATGTCGTCTTCAGGTTTACGCCAGAACAGCGAATACTCGCTTTGCAGGGCGGTCACCGGCTGAACGGCATGCGCCCGGCGGATGGTCTGCGCGCTGGCTTCAGACATGCCAAAGTGCCGCACCTTTCCTTCTTTGATCAGGTCCTTCACCGCTCCGGCCACATCTTCGATCGGCACAGCCGGGTCAACGCGGTGCTGGTAGAGCAGGTCGATGTAATCGGTCTTCAGGCGCTTCAGTGACGCCTCGCACACCTCACGGATGTGCTGCGGACGGCTGTCAACACCGGATAGCCCCGGCTGGGTATTGCCAATTACAAAGCCGAACTTGGTGGCGATGACCACATCCTTGCGGAAGGGAGCCAGCCCTTCGCCCACCAGTTCTTCGTTGGTGTACGGGCCGTAGACTTCCGCCGTGTCAAAGAAGGTGACGCCGTAGTCAACGGCTTTATGCAGGAAATCGATCATGTCCTTCTTTTCAGGAAATGGCGGGAATGACTGGCTCATCCCCATACAGCCCAAACCGAGGGCGGATACTTCAAGTCCATTACCGAGTTTTCGTTTTTGCATCATTGTTCTCCCGTCACAATCATTTCTACATAAACCGCCAGTCTGCTATCCGGACGTTTTTCCAAAGTCAGGGTCATTGCCAAAATATCCGCCGGCTTCAGTTGTAGTGAATACCCGAATAGCCGCGTCACCGCCCATGGGGCACTGGTATTCGCACATCCCGCAGCCGATACACATCTCTTTGACTACAACCGGCCGCTGAATGGTGACGGTTTCGCCATGCCCATTGATCACCGTATCTTCCTGCAGCTTAATGGCTTTATTGGCCACCGGGCAGGCTTCTTCACACACAATGCAGCTAATGTTGTACGCCCAGGGCAGGCAGCGGTTGCGGTCAACACGAGCCAGTCCCATGGGTGTATGTCGCTTCTCTTCCAATGCCAACATGGGGATGGCGCCTGTGGGGCAAACCTGCCCGCAGGCATTGCAGGTATAACTGCAATAACCGATACGCGGATCAAGCTTTGGGGTGAGCATGTTGCGCCACCCGCCTTCCAGCAGACTGGCCTGCAATCCCTGCGTGGGGCACACGCGCACACATTCATTGCAGCGGATGCACAGCGCTTCGAAGTCCGTCAGGTCGGCGCCAGGTGGGCGGATCAGGTCTGCCGGGGCACGTTTTTCCACCGGTTCGGCATGGAACAGTGCCACCGACGCCGCGGACAGGCCGATCGTTTTCAGCGCGTCACGGCGGGATAGGTCATAGGGCTGGCGGTCCGCGGGATTCCATGCGGGAATCTGCCACTTAAAGGTGGAACTGCCATTCGAGCATTCTACGGCACAGTCATAACAGACCGTGCATTCAGCCGGGTCGCTGGCAAATCCGCGCTGCGGGTCAATGGTGCCCGTGGGACAATGCCGGCTGCACGCCGCGCAGGATGTGCAGTCCCCGTCAACCACCCGGCGGAAGAACGAAAATCGCGAGAGCAGCCCCAACATTCCGCCCAGCGGGCAGAGATAGCGGCACCAGAAACGCTCCGCCGCCCAGTTCAGGGCGATGATCCCCGCGAAAAACAGGAAAATGGGAACAGCCAGCGGGTAGACCGGCAGCGTGTCTTTAAATACCGGGTAGACCACGGCGTTATGGATCGCGTCAAGCCCTCCCCATAGTGACTCGAACTGATACAGGAATCCCTCCACCGCGCGCACAACAAACGATAGGGCCGGCCAGATGGCGTTTGACAGGGTGCGTGTCATGATGGTGACCGGGTCCAGGAACATCAGGGTCTGGTTTCCAAATACGGCGGCGGTGAGTATGAATACCAGCAGGATGTATTTGACCACCCGCCACTTTTCAGAGGGAGGTTTCGGGGAATCTTTGCGCGATTTCCGGCGGGGTTTCAAAATGTCCAGCGTGGTGCCTAAGGGGCAAATCCAACCGCACCACACCCGCCCGAAGAGCAGGGTCAACACAAGGGTGATACCGGCCAGCGCCATCCCGGCAATGAACACGCGGCCGGCCAGCATAGCCGTCAACGCGGCGAGGGGATCCAACCGGTAAAAGAACTCCGATACCCCGGGCATCGGGTTCATATATGTGGCGAATATGAACAAACCCAGGAATACGGCCAAGGTCAGAATTTGCGTAATGCGGCGAATGAGTCGGATTGTTTTTGCCGGCACGGTAGGCATCCTACAGGTTGATCTCTTCGACCTTCAGGCCGGTCAGGTCCATCTTGCCCAGGCCGCGTTCCGCCTCACTCTTAATGTAGGGGATATCTTCGCCGGTCAGATCGAAAAAACGGGTGGCATAGGAATCGGCAGCCACCACATCATGGCTGGCAATGACCGTGTTATTAAGTTTGACGTCATTCAGGTTTCCGCCGGTGGGGCCGTGGTCCATCAATGTGCGCACCGCATCGATCACCGTCAATTGCGGGGCAATAAAGCTGACCAGATCCGGGATGCGCTGACCAAAATCAGCATGGATGGCAGACCGGTTGCGGATCACGCCCAGCAGGTTTTTGCTTCCCAGCGTGACCCGGGCCATCGAGTGGTGCTTGGTGATAGGCACATTGATCATCAGATCGCAATCCATGATCTCTGAATAGATTTCTGTATTTTTCAGTGACATCGCGCCCGGTATGGATACCTTGCGGTACTTATTGGGGTTCATCACTTCCATTTCGCCGCCGGCTGCACTCACCGCGTCCGCAATACCGCTTCTGGCATAGGCGCTTTCCGCCGACCCGCCGAACGGGTAATCCATCACCCGTACGCGTTTGGCTCCGGCACCCAGCGCCAGCTTAACCAGTGTGGCCACAACCACCGGGTTTGTGGTGGACGCATATTCGTACGTATTGGAATCTACACAGATATTGGGCTTGATGATCACATTGAAACCGCTTTTCACGAACCGTTCTATCCCACCAAGTGCTTTAAGGGCGGCTTCTGTGATCGCGGCCGGGTCTTCACCATGCGCGGCAGCCAGGTACGCCTGGTCTGTGGATGGGTCATTTCGTTTGAACAAAGGCGCCGGAACCTGTACCGATCCGGCATCTGACAGGCTGGCAGTCGCGAAATTACTGGAATTACAGGCAACAAGAGAAGCGGCGCCCGCCATCGCCATCCAACGCAGAGCTTCACGACGAGATAATGGTTTACTCATCAGGTTTCTCCTTTACGCGAATTCCTTCACTTTTTTCTCTACAGTCTCGGAGTACAGGCTGATCTTGTAATCCAGAACCTTCAACGTTTCCTGCATCTCATTGATCCTTGCCTGAAGCAGTATTCGCTGCTCCTGGAGCAATTCCATGCGCGCCTCGATGGTCTCGTCACCCTGATCCAACAGGTGAATGTACTCGATCAACATATCAATAGGCAGCCCGGCGCGGCGCATGCATTTGATGAATTCCAGGCGGTGGATGTCATTTTCGCAATATTCCCGGATGCCGCTGTCATTGCGAGCCACGGGCATCAACAGGCCGATGCGCTCGTAATACCGCAGCGTATCGGGCGTCACATGGTATTTTTCACTTACTTCCGCGATCTTCATGGGCGTACCTCGTGTGAATAGTCTAGCACCTGGAGTGTACTCCAGGTCAAGGGTTTTCGGGAAAATTGATGAAAAATTCCCCTATCCCCCGGAAATTGAATATAATACATATGTTCGATATAAGTATATCTCTGGAGGAAACCATGCAGGTCACCGTTCACGGCATCCCGTTCCATTACGAAGTCAAAGGCACCGGCCGCCCTATTTTGATGATTCACGGCTGGGGGCCGGATTATCACATCATGAGCGGCTGCCTGGAGCCGGTGTTTGACAGCCTCCCCGAGGGTGACTGGCAGCGCGTCTACATTGATCTGCCCGGTATGGGCCAGACACCCGGCGCGGAGTGGATTAACGGGTCAGACGGCATGCTGGACCTGGTGCTGGAGTTTGTGGATGCCGTGCTGCCGAGCCGGAATTTCCTGTTGGCAGGCGAATCGTATGGAGGCTACCTGGCCCGTGGGCTGGTGGCCAAACGCCCCGAACAGGTGGACGGAATGCTGCTGATCTGCCCGGTGGGCAATCCGCTGGATAAAGACCGCGAGAAGGCGGAACTGGAAGTGTTCAAGAAGGATGACGCCCTGCTGGCGTCACTTTCCGAGGAAGACCGCGCCGGGTTTATGGCGATCAATGTGTTCCACACCCGGGAGATCTGGGATGCCTACAAAAATGATGTGCTCAGCGGCCTAAAGCTGGCAGATTTCCCACTGTGGGACAAAATCATCCTGCCGAAGTTCGCCTTCACCTTCCCGATCGATCGCATGGACAGGTCATACAGTAAACCGTCACTCTTCCTGCTGGGCCGTCAGGATATTTATGTGGGCTACCGTGACCATTGGAAATGGATCGAAGCCTACCCGCATGCCTCATATATCATCCTCGATCAAGCCGGGCATAACCTGCAGATCGAGCAGCCGGCGGTGTTTAAGGCGGTGGTCACCGAATGGTTGGGACGGGTAAAAGCGTAAGTCGTTGGGGCGGATGGTATCCGCCCAGGTATGCCGGGAAAACGTCCCATCCAATGGAAACATTCCGATTCGTGCCCGGGGTGGACGCGGTCCACCCCTACGAAAAATAATATAAGGTGACGGTGTCCATTGTCAAAATAACAAAGAAGAAAACAGTGCAAAATCAAAGTTGATTCCATAAATCCGGTAGGAGCCCTTGCCCCTGCCGGATTTATTACACATTTCAACCTAAGCAAGGTAAATCCATCCTTGCATCCAGGATTTCCGTTTTCGCGTTTATCATTTTTAATGCATAATAAATAAAAGAATTTCAACCTATGGCGGGGGAAAAAAGCGATGCAAAACAACTTCAATAAGAGACTGTTGAATATATTCATGGCCGGTTTGTGTATATTCACAATCCTCTCGGGTGTAAAACCTGTCGCGGCAGATGCCGCGCCCCCTGAAATGGCGCCGGGAAGCGATCTGGAAGCCGGTCAAACAACCAAAGCGAACGGTAATATTCATCGATCATTCTGCGCCAAGCCCGGCTAAAGAACTA
>CAYQTY010000183.1:0-1053 GCA_964420535.1 uncultured Leptolinea sp.
CGACTCCTTTGCCCCCAGCCAGTATGAAAATTAGAGACCATCCAACCGGATGGTCTCTTTTTCAATGGTAATTTGAAAGGGTTAAGGCGAAAATGTTATGGCCAGACGGGGAACAAAGAAATGCGGAATCGGTGTGGGAGTTTTGGTGGGGATAAAATGAAGTGGGATTTCCGGCAGTAGATACGTTAAGAAGGTAGCCTTAATTTCAACCCAGAACGCGTCATTCCCGGATGAGCCAATGCCAAAAACAATGTTTTCTGATGAGCGAATTTTGTAATAACCTTTATACGTCCCGGTTGTGGAGGGAACTTTCATATTGACAGAGATATCGACTGTAGAGCCGGGAGGAACTGTGCTTGCTGTAAGTGTTGTCTCAGCCGGCGCTCCCATCTGGTCTCCTGAAACATAGATGACCTTGTAACCTGATGTCCAGGTACAGGAGCCGGTATTTGTGATCCGCCAGGTTTTGGTGAAATTCGTGCCGACTTTGATTTCTGTCCCATCGGGATAATTGACGTCAGCCACATACTGGGCGCGGTTACAGGGAACCGGTATAGTGGTGTTAGTTGGCGTGAGAGGTATAGGTGTGGATGTGGATGTTATAGTATTTGTGGGTGTAACAGGTGGGATTGTTATTGTGTCTGTGGGTGATGGCAGCGATGTCACTGTTGAAGTAGGGGGCGGTATAGTGTTGGTAGGCGGACCTGATGTTAGAGTCTCTTCTGATCCTGTTTGAGGGATGATTGGAACATTGCAGGCTATAGCCAGTAACAGAATCATAGGAAGAACCAATCGGCGTGAGACCAATGAACGGTGGTTCATTCTTCACCTCCCGGTCTAAGTACTACAAGCACATTATACAGTCAGCAAAGATTAAAACAAGTTAAAGAATAACCAGCTGCTTTTCCCTGTCTTTTACAAAAACCTGCATCAAGATGACGCTAAGTACCGCGAAAATCGCGGATACCAAAAAGGTAATGTTATAGCTGCTGAAGTCGGCCAACCACCCACCCAGGAGAGGAGCCAGAATAGTACTGGGGGCAATCAATGTAT
>CAYQTY010000183.1:1063-2808 GCA_964420535.1 uncultured Leptolinea sp.
GATAGACCCACGTAGGTGGGTTTCTCTTCTTCCTTACCGAATTCCAATGATTTTGCCATCCCGATAGTCCAAAACGCGGTCGATGCCACGGCGGATAGAACGATAACAAGAAAGAACCAGCCGGATGATGTTGCCTGCCACGCAATTAGGGATGCCAGACAGATGGAAACGGCTCCGCCTTTGAAGACGTTGGTACTGCTCCACTTATCTGAAATCCAGCCTAATACCGGATTCGCCGCGACCTGTGTGATAAATAAAAGCCCGGTCATAATACCGGCCCCTTCCAGATCAAGGCGCAGTTCTTTAATGGCATAAATAATGTAAAACGCCTGAGACATCATACCGATCATAAAAGCGTTTCTGGAAATGATAAACCAGCGGAAAGAGGCATCATGTTTCATAATGGCAGTAACATCGTGCCAGAAATCTGCCTGCGATTTGACTTGGGGAATTTCCAGCCTTTCCGGTTCGCGGGCCATCGAGAGAAATGAATAGGAAATCGCCATCAAAACAAAGGTGACAAAAAAACAAATGGCATATCCGTTTGGCGCGCTGACCCTTTCCAGAAGGTATCCAGCTATAACGGCCCCTCCGCTTGCCAGTAAATTCGCTCCGGCGGATTGCATACCGAAAAATGTTGCCAGGCTTTCAGACGGTATGATACGGCTGACCATGTTTTGCCAGGCATTAGCCGTCATCCCGGCACCCATACCCTGCCAGATGAGAATCACAAAAGTAAGGATCAGGGATGCTGTTATGCCCAACCTGGGTGAGAGGAAGGCGACGATTGCCAGCCCAAGGAAAGGCGCTCGTTCCTGAATGGTCATCAACATGACATATGGTTTAAATCTCGGTAATTGTGAAATCCGCTGGGCTGTAAATAACTGGGGCAATTGCCAACCCATGTTATGAATGGCGGGGATGAGACCGATAAGTATGGCTGAATTTGTCAATGTGGAGACAAATAAGGGTATGACCGTGGTGAAGGAGGAAATCCCAATCCCAAATCCAAAAAAGGAACCGTCAAAGAGATTGACGATCAAATTATGCTTCAAGTTCTTCTTAATAAAATTTGACATTTTCACCTGTACTGATAAAAACAAATCTCCCTCCCGTTGGTGCTTTGGGAGGGGACCTGTATATTCCACAGTTTTCCGTGGTGCCTCTCAGAACCACAGTAATTTTACAGATAAAAAGGCTTTCTGACTAGTACGTCTCTTCTTCCTCATCAGCCCAGAGATCGTCGTCTTCATCTTCTTCGCCATCGATCTCTTCCCATTCTTCCATTTCTTCTTCTTCTTCCTCCCAATCCTCGTTGGATGCAGATTCCGCGTTGGGGTTATATGTCATACATCCTGAATCGGGATCGAACTCCACGGCTGCCGCACTGCACATGCCTTCGTCGATGAAAACGCAATCCAGATAATGACAACGAATTCTAGCCATTTTTATCCTCCAGGGACAGAGTATATTCGCTCCGGTTTTTAACCAGGCGTAAGAGAGTGCAAATGAACAACACCGTCATCATGACGGCTGAAATTACACAGAACGGACAGACCGCTTTTATAACTGCAATTTCAAGGTAGGTCAAGTATATAGAAAAAATGAATCCTGCAAAAGCGATACCAAATGCCAACTGATCTTTCAATGTGGTTGAAATACCGCGAATTTCTTTAGGATAGACAAGCATAAACAACAAAAAATATGCCAGTAAACCAAGAACTGCTACAGGGATGCCATATACG
>CAYQTY010000183.1:2818-7081 GCA_964420535.1 uncultured Leptolinea sp.
TGTTAACAGTCCAACAATCACCTACACCCTGTATGCACATGGTTTGATTGTTCGAGAATTTTATTATTGTCAGGTAAAGAGAATCGAGTAGCCCGATTCCGGCTGCGCCGATGCTGATTTTTTGATTGACTGAAGCAACTCTCAAATCATTTCCTCAAATACGGTTGAATAAAGCGGAGCGATTTTACCCCATTGGTGGAAATGCGTAAAGTATTCCTGTAATGAATTTTTTATAAATTAGCCGGGTTTTTGGCGGCGGGCTTCGAGTACATTGGGCAGGTTTTCAGTTTTTGTCAAAATCCGGCTTAATTGGGCAATATCTCCAATTTCGAGGATCAGATTGAACGCGGCCAGGTTCTGGTTAACTTTGAGGTTGATATCCAGAACGTTGATTCCTTCATTGGTCAGAATGGAGGAGATATCACCCATTAAACCCTGGCGGTCATACGCTTTAATTTGTATCGCCACAGGAAAGGTCTTTTGTGCTTCTCCCCAGTTGACTTTTACCAGGCGTTCACGATCCGTCAGCCGCAACATATTGGGGCAATCCATGCGGTGAATGGTGGCGCCGCGGCCGCGGGTTATATACCCTATGATCTCATCTCCCGGCGCGGGATTGCAGCATCTTGCCAGGCTGGTCAGAATTCCTTTGAGACCCAGTACGATTACCGCGTTTCCTACTTTTTTGGGTTCTGTGGCAGACCTGGTTTCAACAAATTCCTGTTGACGGGCTTTTTCCGCTTCTGAGAGGCGGTTGATGATCCGGCCGATGGAAAAATCTCCACAACCGATATCTTCATACAGATCTTCAATTTCGTGATAATCAAAATCCTTGACGATCTTTTCCAGATCGAAATCTGTAATACTTAGCCGGCGTAGTTCGCGATCGAGTTGAGTTTTACCCTGGGCGATATTCTGGTCTCGATCCTGTTTCTTGAACCATTGACGCACCTTGGATCGGGCACGTTGGGTTTTGACCAACCCGAGATTGATGTTCAGCCAGTCGCGGCTTGGGCCACCCTGTTTGGCTGTAAGGATCTCCAGTTGATCGCCGGTTTTCAGGGTGTAATCGAGGGTGACCAGTTTGCCATTGATCTTAGCACCGCGGCAGCGGTGACCGATCTGCGTATGAACGTGATAGGCAAAATCTATAGGGGTGGATCCGGCGGGCAGATCGATGATGTCTCCTCGCGGGGTGAACACATACACCCGGTCCTGGAAAACATCAGTTTTCATGCTGTCAACAAACTCCTGCGCGTCATTGACGTCCTGGCGCCAGTCCATCAGTTGCCTGATCCAATTAATCCGTTGTTCGTAGGTTTCATCCCGGCGGCCGCGTTCTTTGTAACGCCAGTGTGCCGCGATACCAAATTCCGCGTTCTGATGCATTTCGGGTGTGCGGATCTGTACTTCCAGCGGTTTCCCGTCATCATAGATGATGGCTGTATGGAGCGATTGGTAGAAATTATCTTTAGGCGCGGCGATGTAATCGTCAAATTCGTGGGGAATGGGACGCCAGCGGGTGTGGATAACACCCAACGCGGCATAACAGGAAGGGATATCCGGAACGATCAAACGGAAGGCACGCAAATCCCTGACCATTTCGAAGGGGCGTCCCTTTTCGTTCATTTTCTTGAAGATGGAGTAAATATGCTTGGGGCGGCCTGAAATCTCTACCTTGATGCCAGCCTGCAGCATTATGGTTTGAAGCCGCTGCTGAATGGTCTGGATTTGACGATTGCGGTCTTCCTGCCGTTCGGCCAGATTTTCGGCGATCTCTTTGTACTTTTCCGGCATCGCGTACCGGAAGCCGAGATCCTCCAATTCCCATTTCATTTGCCAGATGCCCAATCGATTTGCCAGTGGGGCGAAAATATCGAGCGTTTCCTGTGCGATTCTGCGGCGTTTGGCTTCGGGCATGAAACCCAATGTGCGCATGTTGTGAAGCCGGTCAGCCAATTTGATTAAAACGACCCGAATATCTTCCCCCATGGCCATAAAGGTCTTACGGAGTGTTTCAGAGGCCAGGTCCTGCCGGCGGCCGCGAGATGGGCGGCTTTCCTCCAATGAGTCACTATCGGTAGGTGACTCTGCTTCACTCATATGCTGGTCGCCGCGCGAGACGCGGGGCAGGTTGGTCAGTTTTGTAACCCCGTCCACCAGTTTGGCAACCTCTTCACCGAAGTCACGGCGCAGATCGTCGTTGGTGATCTGCGTGTCTTCCACAGTATCGTGGAGTAGGCCGGAGATCACCACCACCGGAGGAACTTTCATTTCAGCCAGAATACCGGCTACCGCCACACAATGGGTAACATATGGTTCACCGGACGCCCGTTTCTGGTCGCGATGTGCTTCTTCCGCGTAGGTATACGCCCGTTGAACGAGATCGCGGTCAACAGCGCTGTAGCTTTCCGGAAGTATTGCCAGTAAATCTTCTATTTTCATTGGTTAGAATTCAGAAGACCTTTTTTATTTATTGGATTTGTGTCAGTTAGTATACCGTTACAATGCGGCATTATCAATCACATTGAAAGGGTTCACTGTAAAACGTTTTCAAATTGAACCCGTTTTGCCGGATAACATCACGGTACCAGTGAGCGCTGTCTTTGAGAACCCGGCGTTGATCATTTTCATAATCGACAAATATGATCCCGAACCGGCGGCTATACCCCTGGGACCATTCATAATTATCCATTAATGACCATACAAAATACCCTTTGACCGGAACACCTTCTTTAATTGCCTTGTTCATGGAAGCGATGTAATCCTGAAGGTATTGAATGCGCCGGGAATCACGAACGCGGCCATCCGCGTCAATGCCATCGGTCACGGCAGTGCCGTTTTCTGTAATATAAATAGCTTTCTGGGGATAGTCCCTTTTTAGGCGCATAAGAAGGACATACAATCCCTTGGGATACATTTCCCACATTGTGGAGTACGAGCTTCCCTCCGGGTGAAGGATTTCGAAGGAGAACGGAGCGTCAACCGGGTTGAATCTCACCACGTCGCGCATATAATTGTTGATCCCGAGGAAATCTGTAGGCTCGCCGATAACGGGAAAATCCTTTTCGTACCCTTCAGGGAACGAAAAGCCAAGGTCACCAGTCACTTCCTCTGGATATTTCCCGGCGAAGAGTGGATCAAGGAAAACCCGGTTAAGATACGCGTCACGCAAAACCGCAGCTTTTTTATCTTGCGGTGAATCGGTCGCACTTTCAATGCTGCTCAGATTCAGGGTAATACCTATTTGGAGTGGCTGTTTTGCCGCCTGGCGCATGCCTTTGACGGCCAGCCCATGCCCTAGGAGCAGATGATGGATCGCGGCGGAGGCTGCTTTAACATCTTTCAACCCGGGGGGGAATACGCCCAGATGATGCCCCATCAGGGCCACCACAAAGGGTTCATTGATAGTGATCCAGTTCGATACGCGGTCACTGAAATGTTCAGTCAACAGTGAGGCAAAATCTGCGAAGTAAAAAGCCATATCGCGATTTGTCCACCCGCCTGTTTCATCCAAAATAGCCGGATGATCCCAGTGGTACACTGTCGGGAAGGGTTTGATATTGGCGTTCAGCAGCTCATCAACCAACCGGTCGTAAAAATCCAATCCCTTTTGGTTCACAACACCCATTCCGGTAGGGATGATGCGCGGCCAAGAAAATGAGAAACGGTATGCCGGCAATCCCAGATCTTTCATGAGGGCAACGTCTTCTTTCCATTTATGAAAATGGTCGGCAGCCATATCACCCGTATCGCCGTGATAAACATTTCCGGGAACCCGGCTGAAAACATCCCAGGTGGAAAAACTTCTGCCTTCTTCGTTGTAACCGCCTTCAATCTGATACGAGGCGGTCGCCGCCCCCCATAAAAATCCCTCCGGGAAGTTGATGTCCATGTGAGCTGTTATTTCCTTTCAAAGCGTTCGGAATGGATCGCCATCAGATGATCTATCCCGATTTCTGCCATAGAGTTGACCACAAGATCGGCGTGATCAACCCCAAGCTGGATGGAGATCGCATTGGGGATGGCGACACAGAAAATTCCCGCGTTATGTGCTGCGGTAATACCATTGGGCGAATCTTCGAAGACTATGGATTCATGCGGCTGCACACCCAATTCAGACATGGCCATTTGGTACAGGGCTGGGTCCGGTTTGACAGCAGGAACTTCATTGCCGCCGCAGATCGCGTCGAAGTATTTCAATAAACCGAGGCGGGCAAGGTTGCACCATACCCAGTCCGATGAACTGCTGGAAGCTACGGC
>CAYQTY010000184.1:0-7063 GCA_964420535.1 uncultured Leptolinea sp.
GGTTTGCTGCCGAAAGAAAAAATCTGGGTGCGTCTGTCCATACCGATGTCAAGCCTGTTCTTTGCCGCCGGACTGGCCTTTGCCTACCTGGTAATGTTACCCAATGCTATCCCCTTCCTGACGGGTTTCATGGGCATCAACACTATGGTGCGTCCGGAAAATTATTATTCCTTTATCTTGAATCTATTGTTCTGGATTGGTGTCAGTTTTGAATTGCCGTTGGTTGTCTTTGTGCTGGCAAAACTCCACCTGGTTTCTGCAGGTTTGATGATGAGAGGGTGGCGTGCTGCCATTGTGGTCATTGCCATACTGGCGGCGGTCATAACCCCCACGCCCGATCCGGTTAATATGGGGATGTTGATGCTTCCCCTTTTCATGCTTTTTATATTAAGCCTGTTGTTTGCCTGGATTGCCTGGCCTGGTTCCAGCCGGCGTGATCAGGAAAAGTAGTTAAACTCTTATTCTGTTCCTCAAGGAGATTTGCCATGTTAGGTCTCGGAGTTCCTGAATTGCTTTTAGTTCTTGTCATCGTTCTACTTTTATTTGGTGTGGGGCGTATCAGCAAGATCTCGGGTGAGATCGGAAAAAGCATCAGTTCCTTCCGCAGCGGCTTGAAGGACGGCGACCCGAAAAAAAACGAAGACTGATCCATGCAGATCTTCAACCTTGGTATTGGTGAGATCCTCTTTATTATTTTAATATCGGTCATTGTGCTGGGGCCGGAACGTATAGTCACGTCATCCCGCAGGGCAGGGGGATATGTTCGCAATGTAGTTTCAAGCCCGGTATGGCGTGATATTCTGGAAACGTCCCGCGAATTGCGTGAAATACCCAACCAGTTGATGGAAGAATCCGGCTTACGCGATGATTTAAATGGGATCCAGTACAGAATTTCAGAAGCCAGAGCTGAGATAAGCAGTGAAATGGAAGAAACCCGTGAAAAACTTTCACTCCTGGATGTGACATCCTTCTCTCCTGCCGGAGCTGGCAGGTTGAATGAATTGCCAGCTCCGGCAAATTCTGCCAGTGAAATTCCGGACTCTTGATAATGGTGACGAAAAATTGGTCCTGAAAATGTAAGAAGAAATGTAAATTGCTTATTGACTCATCTTTGGTATTGATGTAAACTAATCAGAACAAATCCCCCAAAAGAAAACAAAAGCATACAGAAAATCATGTCCCAGATTTACGCTTTGTCCGTCCTCGTTCTTGTTCTTATTTCGGCTCTCATTATTATTGAGAGCCAATTTCAAGTTCGGGCGAGCGAAGCGAGGGATTAGAAGAAAAAATCCCAATCGAAGTAGATAAGAAAGTACACAAACCGCCCGGAACCAACCGGGCGGTTTTTTTATCCAACGGAGGAAATTGTGCGCTCAGACAGTATTAAAGTAGGAATTGAACACGCTCCCCATCGGGCACTTTTACGGGCTACCGGCGTAAAAACCGCCGATATGTCCAAACCCTTCATCGCTGTAGTCAACTCCTATGTCGATGTTGTTCCGGGGCACGTTCATCTGCAGGAATTTGGAAAACAGATAAAAGAAGCCATCCGGGCTGCGGGCGGCGTTCCCTTTGAATTCAATACCATCGCTGTCGATGATGGTATCGCGATGGGGCATGGCGGAATGAAGTTCTCCCTGCCGTCTCGCGAGTTGATCGCCGACAGCGTGGAGACCATGATGGAAGCCCATCGTTTCGATGGCATGGTGTGCATCCCGAATTGCGACAAGGTCGTCCCGGGAATGTTAATGGCAGCGATGCGTTTGGACATCCCTGCCATTTTTATTTCCGGTGGTCCCATGGCCGCCGGGCGCACCCCTGATGGTGAAGCCATCGACCTTATCTCGGTCTTTGAGGGTGTGGGCGCCTACCAGACGGGCAAGATTGACGCGGCCCGTTTGAAGATGCTGGAAGAAAATGCCTGCCCCGCCTGTGGGTCATGCTCCGGTATGTTCACTGCCAACAGTATGAACTGCCTGATGGAAGCCCTGGGAATGGCCCTCCCGTACAACGGCTCCGCGCTGGCAAAAACCCCGGAACGTGATGAACTGGCTAAACGTGCCGGAAAATTGATCCTGGAACTGGTGGAAAAACAGATCACCCCGCGCCAGATCGCCACCATGGACGCTTTCGATGATGCCTTTGCCCTCGATATGGCTATGGGCGGTTCCACCAATACGGTCCTGCACGGTCTGGCTATTGCCCACGAAGCCGGTTTTGACTATCCCCTCAGCCGCCTCAATGAAATATCCGCGAAAGTTCCCTACCTTTGTAAAGTCAGCCCGGCCGGTAAATGGCACATGGAAGACGTGCACCGTGCCGGCGGCATCCCCGCGATTTTGAATGAAGTTCAGAAAGCCACCGGATTGCTGCACCTCGACCGTGTCACTGTGACCGGCGGAAACATCCGCGAAATGGTGGAAGCGGCTTCGATCAAAGATGATGACGTCATCCGCCGCGCGGATAACGCGCATTCCGCCAGTGGCGGTCTGGCTATCCTGTTCGGAAATCTGGCCCCCAATGGTTCCGTGATCAAGGCGGGCGGCGTTGCGCCTTCGATGCGTAAGTTCAGCGGACCGGCCCGTATCTATGAATCCCAGGATGAGGCTCTGGCCGGCATTATGGCTAAAGAAGTACAGAGCGGTGAGGTTGTCGTCATCCGTTATGAAGGTCCCAGCGGCGGACCCGGAATGCAGGAAATGCTCAGCCCCACCAGCGCCATCATGGGTATGGGATTAGGCGAATCCGTTGCCCTGATCACCGACGGCCGTTTCTCGGGTGGAACCCGCGGCGCGTGCATCGGCCATATTTCACCCGAAGCCGCGGCCCGCGGCCCGATTGCCGCGTTGAAACAGGGCGATATTGTTGAAATTGATATTGATGCCCGTACTCTGAATGTCAGGCTCACTGATGATGAGATACGGCAGCGGTTGGTCACCCTGCCGCCTTTTGAACCGCGCACTCAGAGCAAATGGCTGCGCCGGTACGCCCGTTTTGTTAAGAGCGCAGATCAAGGCGCTGTGCTGGAATTCTAGGTTGATTCAGGAACAAGGAGAGAGACAGATGAAACTAACCGGTGCTCAAATTTTCTGGGAATGTCTGCAACGTGAGGGTGTGGAAGTTATTTTCGGGTATCCCGGCGGCGCCAGCCTTCCGATCTATGATGCCCTGACAGATTACAACATCCATCATGTTCTCGTCCGCCATGAACAGGGCGCCGCGCATATGGCTGACGGCTACGCGCGCGCCAGCGGCAGGGTTGGAGTGGCTCTGGCTACCTCTGGTCCCGGCGCCACCAACCTGGTGACCGGCATTGCCACCGCCATGATGGATTCGATCCCTGTGGTGTTCATTACCGCTCAGGTCAATAGCAAGTTGATCGGGTACGATGCCTTCCAGGAGACGGACGTCACCGGTATCACCCTGCCGATCACCAAACACAATTACCTGGTGACCGATGTGAAAGACATCGCCCATACCCTGCGTGAAGCCTTCTTCATCGCGCGAACCGGCCGCCCCGGCCCTGTACTGGTTGATATCACCAAAGACGCTCAACAAAATTCCACCGAATATGACCCCGACAGTGAACCGATCCACCTGCGCGGTTACCGCCCGGTTGATACACCCGCCGAATCTGAAATTTCGAAAGCCGTCAATATGATCCATGCCGCCAAACGGCCTGTGATCCTGGCCGGTCACGGAGTGCTGCAGAGCGGCGCCATGAAAGAGGTGCTGGAATTTGCCGAACGCACCCAAACACCTGTCGCCATGACGCTGTTGGGCATCAGTGGTTTCCCTGCCAGCCATCCGCTCAATCTGGGCATGATGGGTATGCATGGCGAAGCCTGGGTCAACCATGCCATCCAGGATGCTGACCTGCTGCTGGCTTTCGGTATGCGCTTTGATGACCGCGTCACCGGCGATGTCCGCCGCTATGCCACCCACGCGCGGAAGATCCATATTGATATCGACCCGGCTGAAATTAATAAAAATATCAAAGTTGATCTCGGAATTGTTGGCGATCTCAGCCAGACTCTGGAACTCATTCTCAAACAAGCCAAAAACACCCGTCACGATGAATGGCTGGCTGCGATTGATGAGATGAAAGGTACCAGTTCCGTTCGCGATATTCAGAACCTGCCGGATAACGGACACCTGTATGCCGCGCATGTCATCAACGACCTGTGGAATATTACCAAAGGCAACGCGGTGATCGTCACTGATGTGGGCCAAAACCAGATGTGGACAGCCCAGTATTACAAACAGGATAATCCCTCGCAGTTCCTCACCTCCGGTGGACTGGGCACGATGGGTTTCGGGCTCCCGGCCGGTATCGGCGCCAAGTTCGGCCAGCCGGAAAAGGAAGTATGGGTGATCTGCGGTGACGGCGGCTTTCAGATGACCCAGGCGGAACTATCCACCGCCGCGCAGGAAGGCATCAAAGTTAATGTGGCCATCCTGAACAACGGTTATCTGGGTATGGTACGGCAGTGGCAGGAGTTCTTCTACGATAAACGCTATTCCGCCACCCCCATGAAGAGCCCTGATTTTATGAAGATCGCCGATGCCCACGGCCTAACCGGTATGCGCGTCACCACCCGGGCGGATGTGGAAGCGGCTATTCAGACCGCGCGCGAAACTGAAGGCACCGTGGTCATCGATTTCCGAGTGGAAAAAGAAGACAGTGTGTACCCGATGGTTCCCGCCGGCGCCGAACTGAAAGAGATGATCCGCCGCCCTTTACCGGCAGCGGTCGCGGTTGATGCGGCAGTGAAGGTTGAGGCCTAGTTCCGCCATGAACCATACGATCGTAGCCCTCGTAGATGATGTTCCCGGTGTATTGAACCGGGTGGCTTCTCTGTTCCGCCGTCGCTCGTTCAATATTGAGTCGCTGGCTGTGGGACATACCGAAAACCCCGGCGTTTCTCGCATGACCATTGTGGTTGATAGTGACGATACCAGTATTCTGCGGTTGATCTCGTACCTGTATAAGCTGGTCAATGTCATCCAGGTGGAAGACCTCACGACTAAACCGTGTGTCACCCGTGACCTGGCGCTTATCAAGGTCAAAGCCGATGGCGAAAACCGCGCCCAGATCACCCAGATCGTTGACGTGTTCCGTGCCCGCATTGTGGATATCTCCAACAGTTCCTTCATTGTGGAGATCACCGGTGATGAGGAAAAGATCGAAGGCTTTATCGAAGTCCTGCGCCCCATCGGCATCATCGAAATGGTACGCACCGGGCGTGTAGTGCTGGCCCGCGGCGCTAATCCGCTGTATTCCAGCGAAAATATTTAGTTGATACCGGACAGCCGGCACCGCTGCCGGCCAGACGATACAAAATAATCATCCAGGAGACAGTAACATGGCAAAAATGAATTTCAGCGGCGTAGAAGAAGAAGTTGTAACCCGGGAAGAGTTCCCCCTCGAAAAAGCCCGTGACGTTCTCAAGAACGAAACGGTTGCGGTCATTGGTTACGGCGTTCAGGGTCCCGCGCAGGCATTGAATATGCGCGACAACGGCATCAACGTCATCGTTGGTGTGGGTGACAAGAACAAATACCCCGATTGGGCCAAAGCCGAAAAAGACGGTTGGGTCCCCGGCAAGACTCTCTTCTCTGTAGAAGAAGCCTGCGAAAAAGGCACCATCATCCAGTACCTCATGTCGGATGCTGCCCAGAAGATCCTCTGGCCGGTTATCAAACCTTTCCTCACCAAGGGAAAAGCCCTATATTTCTCACACGGTTTTTCTATTGTTTACAAAGACCAGACCGGCGTCATTCCGCCTGCTGATATCGATGTCATCCTGGTAGCCCCCAAGGGCTCCGGCACATCTGTCCGCGCCAACTTCCTTGACGGCTCCGGCATTAACTCCAGCTTCGCCGTTGAGCAGGACGCCACCGGCAAAGCCCTCGAACGCACCCTGGCCCTCGGCATTGCTGTCGGTTCCGGTTACCTCTTCCGCACCACCTTCAAGCAGGAAGTGTACAGCGACCTCACAGGCGAACGCGGTGTTCTGATGGGCGCACTGGCCGGCATTATGGAAGCCCAGTATGCCACCCTCCGGGCGCACGGACACAGCCCCAGCGAATCCTTCAACGAGACTGTGGAAGAGCTCACCCAGAGCCTCATCCGCCTCGTTGGCAAGAACGGCATGGACTGGATGTACGCCAACTGCAGCACGACCGCCCAGCGCGGCGCGCTTGACTGGCGCCACGCATTCCGCGAAGCCACCGCACCGGTCTTCGAAAAACTCTATAAGAGTGTTGAATCCGGCGAGGAAACCCGCGTCGTCATCGAAGCCAACAGCAAGCCGGATTATCAGGTGGGGTTGGACAAAGAACTGAAAGAAATGCGCGAATCCGAAATGTGGACGGCTGGCGCCATGGTGCGCTCCCTCCGCCCTGAGAATCAGAAAAAAGGCTAAATATCATGTCACCATCGGGCAACCGTGTAACTATTTTTGATACCACCCTGCGGGACGGCGAACAGAGTCCCGGGGCGACCATGACCAGCGCTGAAAAACTGGAAGTGGCCCGCGGTCTTGCCCGCATGGGTGTGGATGTTATTGAAGCAGGATTCCCGGCGGCATCTCCGGATGATCTGGAAGCGGTCCGCAAGATCGCCGATGAGGTTGGGAATTCTGCCGAAGGCAACGCGGCCCCCATAATCTGCGGGCTGGCGCGCTGCTCCAAGAACGATATCGACAAAGCCTGGGAGGCTGTGAAACCCGCGGCCCGTCCGCGCATTCACACCTTCCTGGCTACGTCCGATATCCATATGGAATACAAACTAAAAATGACCCGCGAGCAGGTTGTTGACCGCGTGCGGGAGATGGTGACGTACGCCCACAGCCTTTGCCAGGATATCGAGTTCAGCCCGGAAGATGCCGGACGCAGTGACCCCGAATTCCTGTATAAGGTGCTGGGCGTGGCTATTGAGAGCGGCGCCACCACGCTGAACATCCCCGACACAGTGGGTTACACCATGCCGGATGAGTTCGGCGGATTGATCGCCGGTATCAAGAAGAACACCCCGGGCATCGAGAAAGCTGTCATTTCA
>CAYQTY010000185.1:0-7058 GCA_964420535.1 uncultured Leptolinea sp.
CAGGGGACGGAAGCGAAGCGTTAAAGATGCTGGAAAACATCGCCTATGATCTGGTATTGATGGATGTTCAGATGCCGGTGATGGACGGATTTGAAGCCACACGCCACATCCGCGATCCGCACTCCAGGGTTATAAATCATGAAATACCGGTCATCGCGATGACGGCAAATGCCCTGCAGGGAGACCGGGAACTCTGCCTGGAAGCCGGAATGACTGATTATGTATCCAAACCGATTGAACCGCAAAAATTGATCGAAGCTCTGGAACGATGGCTGCCGGTGGAACGCATCCATTCGAAATCCGGTGACATATTGGATGAAACGCCCCAGAACAAACTGGTACCTGAAGATAACCGCGCCATTTTTGACCGAGAGGCATTGTTCAACAGGCTTATGGGTGATGAAGAACTGATCCGCGATGTGATCGCCACGTACATACAGGAAATCCCGTCACTGGTCAGTCAGTTGAAAACCAGCCTGTCCAATGGAGACGTAAAAACCTCAGAACGTTTGGTGCATACCATCAAAGGTTCATCCGCCAATCTTGGCGCGGAAGCATTAAGGGGAGTAGCGGCTACCCTTGAGAAATTTACTAAATCAGGCGAGTTGGAACCGGTCAAAGCTGGAATTGGCAGTCTGGAGAAAGAATTTGAGCGTTTGAAGCCGTTGCTTGAAAAAGAGCAGAAATAACCGCTCAAAGGTTGTGCCTGAGCTGGATGAAACGGGCCACGCCGTCGTCATCGCAGCTATCGATCAAACCATTGGCTATCTTCCTGGCGTCTTCCGTTCCGGTACGCGGCGCGAAGCAATAATCGGCAGCCTCCATCATACCAACGTCGTCCGGGCTATCACCAAACACGGTTAGTTCGGTAGCGTGTGTCCTCTTTTTTAATTTCAATGCCGCGTTTGCCTTGCTAACAGAGTGATCATACACTTCCAAACAATAGAAGTCATCGAACGGATAATAGATTGTCTCCAGGTCAGCCATTTTGTGAACATGTTCGTACACCGGAACAATCTTCCCCGGTGGGCCGATAGCTGCCGCGCAAATGGCTTTATGGTTTTTTGCCGCTTCTGCAAGAACAGGAACCCGGGTGATTTCGCCGCAGGCCTCATACGCGCGTTGACTCAAATAATAGGCATCTGCTTCAGACGGCGGTTGTGTGTGTAAGATGTTGATCTTTTCATGAGCGAACACATACAACAATGTGTTGCAATCTTGCGCGGCAAAAACCGCTTCGATTTCCGGAAGCAGTGTGCTGTCTATCGCTTTGACATCGTGGTATTTTCCGGTATCAAAGGAATACAGACATACACCGTTCATGAAAATACCGGGAATGGATAGATTCAGATCAGCCAGTGCCCTGTCACAACCAAAGGCCATATACGATGTGGCGATGGTAAACTGTCCGCCGCCTGCGATATAGCGGTTGATCACATCGATGGAAAACGGGGTTATCTTCCGTTCTGAATTCAGCAGTGTTTCATCCAGATCAGAGATATACAGAATTTTCATGGTAAACGCTCAATACAGTTCGACACCCGGAATATCAGGAGGAGGTGGCGGAACGTCGGTTGGGCTTGAACCTCTCGCGGGCGGGGGACTGTAATCGGGGCATAAGCCAACCATGGTTTTATCCGGTTTAAAACCGGATGGCATCCGGCAGGTATTATCCACGCCCCAGAGTTCCTTTAATGGATAGTTCTTCAAGTCAGTCTTAATAGGGAAACCTGCCTGTTCGAGGGTGAAGTGGTCATTAAAATCAAACAGTGACCAGTTCAGCATGCCCTCATCAGTCCAGGGAAGCCATACAAAACCGCCTTTTTCGCCGCCGGTCAGGGTGTTCTTGAAAGCAATCAATACCACCGCTGGATCGACTTTGGAGCGTTTTGACCAGGCAAGATCCGGGTCATCGCCTTTTCCTTCATCAAAAATAGCCTCATAATACCCGCGGCCTTCTGACAATTGCGGGTCGGGTTTGACCGCAATCTTGCCGCCGATATTAAAATCCGGCGCGGTAAGTACTTGCACGGATTTTGTAGACCATTCAGTACCTTCCGGCAATCCGGTTACGATCAGGTAGTCACCCCGGTTATCCAGATTGGTATCCAGTTCGACCATGAAATGCGGCTGCGAACTGGGAACCGCCGCAAATGGACGGTCTACTTTTAACAACACATAGACCCACAACGGATCTTCCCGACTTAATTGCACGGTGGCCAGGTCAACCAGCGGCATGTAGTTCATCTTCTGGTCAAATGGGCGTTCATACCGGCCAAGGTTAAAATCATCGCCGCCGTAGGCTTCTTTTTTGGGCGCGGTGTTTTCGTTCACCTGATCATGAACGGTCTGATAAACCTTGCCGACCGGCCCGCCGGGTAGGTCAACATGCACGATCTCCGGTGTATTTGTTATGGCAGGTTCAGGCGATATCGTTGGCGTAGGTATTTCCGGTGTGGGGGACGGTTGGATTTTGTTGAGGGGCATGTTGCAACCATACAGAACCACAAGGGAGATCAGAATACTGGAAAAAAACAGTAACCGTCGCATACATTACCTCCCGGAAACACGAATCAATCCATTGCCCCCAAACTGGATAATTTCACTATAAATTATCCGCCGGATTAATTCAACCGGCAGTTTCATTATTGTCTTGCAAAGCACTTTTCCGGATCAGGCGATAAAAAAACCTCCGAAATCCGGAGGTTTTTAGTTTTAGAGTGTGGAAATCCCCTTTGACTCAGCATCTGAGAGATTGGCGGTCATCGGTTTTTCCAGCCCTCCCAGATCGGTAATCGCTTCGCGTACGATGGTTTTCTTTTCAGCCAGCGGCCCCTGAGCGAAGACTTTCGCGAGAGAAAAACCAAGAACGCGTCCCTGTCCGTCAAGAATGACGTCATCTACCGTGCAGAGTTTTGTGCCGCCTTCCGTTTGAATTTCCCGTCCGCGTAAATCGCTGACAAGGGTGAAGGATACAGAATCCGCGATCTCTTCCAATGGTTTGACCACGTCAGATCCGGAAACAAGCCAGGCATCCACCCCAAGTATCTGCACATCATCCCGGGCTATGGCCAGGGATTTGCGGTTGATGATCCCTTCGGTACCGGTAAAAACGGCGGCTACGTGGGTCATGTCTCGATCAAGGTATAGCCCTTTTATTTCACCCAGGTCTTTTCCTTCTGTCAGGCTGATAAGGGGTTTCCCGGTTTGTTCTTTTGCTGTGATCATCACGGCCTCCTGATGATGGTGAGATGTCATAATCGTACCACTAATGGTTTTATTCTTTCGAGCGATTTGATCAACAAAAACACTATGGCTGGTATCAGGAATTCGGCGTTATCAGTTCTTTCTATAAATGAAAACTGTCAGGCCGATGAGCGTAACATCCAGAATCGCCCGCAACCACATAGGCGGATAGTAGAAAGTGAGCAGCATCAACACACCAATGGAAAGTACCCCGACTGTCAGGGGGAAATCCCATTTCGGGTTGTTGACGTACCGCATGGCAGCCAGGGTACCTGCCGCCAGAGCAATGAGCCAGGCGCTAATCTCGAAGACTGTTACTACCGGCGAATAAGGAATACCTTCAGCCCGCTGTTTCACGGTATCCAAAGCCTTCAATTCCATCACAACATCGGGTATCTCGATGAGTGTCAGTACCGGGGCGGGGAGCGCGTTTTTGTCAAAGCTTTCGCGGATGATAAAGCGGGTTTGGCCGGTACCCGCGGGGATCAAACCCAACGTAAAACTCCACACCGGCTTTCCGTCAGGGTCGCTGGATTGCCAGCCAAACCATTCCGGCTTCTCAATGGTGCTGATGAAGCTGGTGCACGTACCGGCGGCCATGCAAATCGGGTCGCCGATGTTCGGTGACTGGAATTCAGGAAGGATGCGGTCGGCTGTGTGGATGTTGAATCCGAAGATATTTTCCAGCCAGTCATAGCTATACCAGCCGCCGCGGCCCTGTCCCCATTGCACGATCCACGGCCAGATTTCATCCGGCGCGGCGTTGACGGTAATAGCGCGCGTCCAACGCATTCCATCCAGGTCGCCGGGCATGCTCATAGTCACTTCACTGTCGGTCGCGCCCCAGCGAAGGTGAAACGGGCGGATAAACAGATAACCGGTAACCAAAAAAATAAGAACAACCCCAATTCCAACCAGAATTCGTTTGCGTTTAGAGAACTCCATCATAATCTCCTGCCGGTGAGGTACTTTAAATTCTAACGGATTATGAATGGAAATACGGGACTTCTCGATTTAACCATAGGCAAGTCAAGAAATCCCGCCTGGTGTTTCAATCCGGGAGGTTTTTATCTATGCCCGTGAAGAAGATGAAGATTCCTGACGCAAAATCAGCCGGATCCCGGCCGGATCATTTCCTCAAATATGCAACATAAACACGCGATAACACAGTGTGTGGATAAGCCGTCCTGAAATATTTACGGCTGGCTTTCAAGCCATTTCAGTGCTTCATCGGGATCGTAAAAATATTTCGCCGTTAGTCCGAATCGGGCAAAATCTCTCATGAGGTTTTCCATGGTCACTTTTGCGAGAATCCCTTCGGGCTGCACAATGGCCCAGTATTTCCAACCCGCCTGCAGTGTGACCGGTAACCAGTTCTTTTGACCCCACTCAATATCAACCGCGCTGACAACCGGATTCTTGCGGTCATCGGAAAGCCATTTTGTTGCACCGTATTTCTTCAGTGTTTCGGTTCCTTTAAGTAGGAACGCGCGATAGACATCACCATAGATAAATTTATGATATTCATGATGCACTATTTTCGATTCCGGGTGGTAATACATTGTTCCATAATTATTCTGCTCAATAATTATTACAGACATAAACCCCTCCTTATTTTTAATCATCAGTGTAACTCACATCCATTTTACTGAATGAATCTTATAAATCAATAAATTTATCCTTAATTTAAATTACTGCCAAAAATGTGAGTTAAAAACTGTCTTTGGAATAAATCAATAGATTTTATTAATAGTGCGGGAATAGCAGACATCTAAAAAATGAATTGAATCTCTCAATGGAGTAAAATCGCGGCGACGTAGACTCAATAGTCCGGTAAGGAAGCCAGCGATAATTCGGGAAACCGTTGTTTTTTTGGTTTAAAGAATACAATTATGAAATGACAACCAAAGCCGGATTGACCGGATTGTCTGCCGGTCTGATCGCATCGATCATCTCATATTTTGTATTTTTTACTTTAACTGATCCCGGTGGATCAGTTTTTGCGTTCATCGTTATTGAAGTATTACAGTTGCTGTTGGCTGGCACCGCGGGTTTTACAGCAGCACGCTGGAGCAAAGCCGCTCAACCAGGCCGGTGTCTGGCTCTGGGCGGACTGGCCGGTGTTCTGGATGGTATGATCCTCTTTTGCCTGTGGGGAGCGGCAGCAGCCGGCAGCACGTATCTGTCCAATCAGTCGATGGCTGACCTGGTGCCAGTGGTCGTCAACCAGACAATGGATATGTTTCAGAATATATTCATTTCATGCGGGTTGTCCGGGGCGTTCGGCGGATGGCTGGCTTCGTCTCGCCGTTGGAGCACCCGGGATGACTTTAACATGGCTGATCCGCAGATGGCCATGAATGCTGCCATCACCGCGCTCCCGGCATCCATTGTGGCGGCTGGAGTGGCGGCTGCCGTCTTCCCGCGGCTGGGCATACTCACCGGTTACGCCGGCGGCTTGCCGGGTTTATTGCCAACAGCCGCGTATGACAGGCCTCTCGAGGTGGCTTTGTTGATGGTGCTGGTATCGCATCTGGCAGTCACACTGGTGGTTCCGCATGAAACGCGCATGTCACAGCACCTGTGCGGTATGGATGAAGTCAAGATGGCCGCGTTTGTGGGCATCGGTGCCGCGCCATTGCTGACAGGCCTGTTACTGGTTGTGTATCCCGGCAGCCTGTCTCATTTGCCTGTGCAGATCGCGGTGACACTCAGCGTGGGGATGAGCCTGGTATCGGTTTCTTCTCTTACGCGGCTTGTGTTGCCCAAACGGGCGTCATTCCCACCCCACCCGGAAGGTAATAAAAAGGCAGAGGCGGTTCTTTTCGGTTCCATCGCCGGTTCAGTGGCTTCACGCTTGATCCAATTATGTATCGGCTGCGGATTGGTGATGGTATTGCCGCTCTATATCACGGTCATTTCCGTGCTGGTTAATTTGAAGTATCTATATGGAGCGGCTGCCCCTGCAGGTCCGTTCGCGGCACAAGCCCTGGTCAGCATCGGTTTGATGGCAGCCTCATCCGGGGTGCTTATTCTTATCTACATGGTCTACCTGAATCTCGGCCGGTGGTTCAGCCGGAGAGGGAAAAATGCCGCGTAACCGGCATTTTGCGTTCAGGCTTTCTTTTCTGGCGCAGTAAGGGGAAGCCAGATGGTAAAGGACGCGCCTTTCCCTTCTACCGAGCTGGCTTCGATCGTTCCCCCGTGGTTGCGCACGATCCAGAACGCGATGGACAATCCCAGTCCGAATCCGCCATGTGCGCTGCGTTTGCGGCTCTTTTCGCTGCGGTAAAACCGCTCGAAGATGTGCGGCAGGTCCACCGCCGGAATGCCCGCGCCGGTATCGCTGATCACTACCTGCGCGCGCTCACCCACCTTTCGCAAAGAAAGTGACACACGTCCGCCGGGAGGGGTATATTGAACCGCGTTCCCGGCGATGTTTAGTAACACCTGTTTCAGGCGGTCCCGGTCGCCGGTGACCTGGATCTGGTCAATCTCATTGATCACCACACTGATTCGGTCACCTGCCAGGGTACGCGCCAGTTGAAAAACCTCGAGCAACACGGTATCCAGTTCCACCGGAGACTGGTCCAGCGGCATGCGGCCTGATTCTGCCTGGGCGAGAAAGAGCAGATCACCTACCAGCCGTGTCAGGCGGTCGACTTCAGCTTCTATACCCGAGAGTGATTCTTCATCCAGGGTTTTCAGCTTCCGCATCAATCCCACATTGCCTTTGATCACGGTCAACGGAGTGCGTAATTCGTGGCTTACATCCGCCAGGAAGCGGCGTTGGGAGGTAAACAATTTCTCCA
>CAYQTY010000186.1:0-7047 GCA_964420535.1 uncultured Leptolinea sp.
GTCAGGGCAGAGCAGTCTGATACCACATGCCCCTTGAAGCCCCATTTTTCACGAAGAATTTCTTCAAGAAGTAATTCAGACGCGCAGCAGGGGACTCCATACAGGCGATTATACGCGCCCATTACCATTTCTACATTGGCATCAACCACCAGCTTTTTGAAAGCCGGCAGGTAGGTATCGTACAGTTCGCGTTTTGTCACTTTCGCGTCAAAAGAGTGACGTCCTTCTTCCGGGCCGCTGTGAACGGCGTAATGCTTGGCGCAGGCTGCCGTGCGCAGATATTTGGGATCATCACCCTGCATACCGTGGACGAATGCCGCGCCCATTTCACCGGTCAGGTAGGGGTCTTCCCCCCAGGTCTCCTGTCCGCGTCCCCAGCGGGGATCGCGGAAAATATTCACATTGGGCGACCAGAAGGTCAACCCCTGGCAATTGATGGTGTCACCGCAACGCCGTATGGTTTCATGATATTTTGCCCGGCCTTCCAGACTGATGGCTGTGGCAACTTCTTTGATCAAATCCGGGTCCCAGGTAGCTGCCATGCCAATAGCCTGCGGGAAGACGGTAGCCCGGCCGTTACGGCCGATACCATGCAGGGCTTCACTCCAGAAATCATATTTCGGGATATTCAAATGTTTGATCTCTTCTGCCGCGCTGCGCATCTGGCCGACTTTTTCTTCCAGGGTCATGCGGGAAAGCAGATCTTTTACTCGTTCTTCAACCGGTTTGGCCGGGTCGAGGTATAACGGCGTATCTTTCACGGTGTCAGTCATAAACAAACATATCCTTGTTCTAATCGTAAATTACAGTGAAGACAGGGCATTGAAAGAGGGTTTCAACGCCGGGTATAACGCGGTGTACTGGCGGTAATACTGTTCATATACTTTGACAGTATCGCTATTGGGGGCTGTTTTTTCCATCGTCTTGATCGTGGCGGCACAGCTCTCTTCCACGGTTTTCCAGGTTCCAGCACCCACACCGGCCAACAGGGCAGCGCCGAACGCGGCGCCTTCTGTGGTGTTCACGGTGACCAGTTCGCTGTTCATAACATCAGATAGCATCTGGCGCCATAACGGGCTGCGGGCGCCGCCGCCGGAGACGCGCACCTGTTTGATCTCGCCCAGGCCGGCTTTCTTGATCAGTTCCATGGAATCGCGCAGTCCGAATGAAACACCCTCAATGACCGAGCGGGTGATGTGGGCTTTGGTGTGACGTACGGTGAGACCCACGAATGCGCCGCGGGCTAGAGGATCGGGATGCGGGGTGCGTTCACCGGTCAGGTATGGCAGGAAGAGCAGGCCTTCACTTCCGGCGGGGACATCCGCCGCAGGGGCTAACAGTTCGTCATACCCCATGCCGGGGGCGAAGGTATCACGGTACCAGCGCAATGAACCGGCCGCGGAGAGCATCACGCCCATAAAGTGCCACGTTCCGGGAACGGAATGACAGAAGGCATGCAGTCGTCCTTCGGGCTCCACCAGTGGAGACGGAGTGCTGGCAAAGACCACGCCGGAGGTGCCAAGGGTCAGCGCCACAATACCCGGGGTGACAGCGCCCACGCCAACTGCCTGGGCTGCCTGGTCGCCGCCGCCGCCCACCACGGGGGTGCCGGCTTTCAAACCGGTCAACTCTGCTGCGCGGGCATTGATAACACCGGTGACTTCGCAACCTTCGTATGTCTTGGGCAGCCAGTTTTCCGGGATGTCTAGAATATTCAGTAATTCTTTTGACCAGGTGCGTTTTTGCAGATCGTACAGGATCATGCCGGAACCATCGGCATGGTCAACCGCGTAATCACCAGTCAACAGGTAGCGTACGTAGTCTTTGGGGAGCAGGATATGGGCGGTCTTTTTGTATACTTCAGGCTCATGGTTGCGGACCCAGAGGATCTTGGGTGCCGTGAAACCGGTGAGGGCTTTGTTGCCGCAGATCGCCAGTAGTTTATCGAAACCGACTTTGCGGGTAATTTCGTCGCATTCCTCGGCGGTGCGCTGGTCGTTCCACAGAATAGCCGGGCGAAGCACAACACCTTTATCATCCATCATCACCAGCCCGTGCATCTGGCCGGTCAGTCCCACCGCTTTGACAGCATCGCCGGTCACACCGGCTTGCGCCAGTGCTTCGCGGATCGATTTAGCTGAGGCATCCCACCAGTCACGGGGATCCTGTTCAGACCAAAGTGGTTTGGGTGTGGAGATGGGATGTTCATTGGCGGCGGAGCCGACTACGGCGCCTTTCTCATTGACCAGCAATGCTTTGGAGCCTGTTGTTGAGATATCAATTCCGAGAAATAATGATTCCATATGCGTTATTCCTTGCTGATGTGTGGGATTGCGTTTCTAATAAAGATGACCAGCGGGCCATCCATTGTTTCAATGGGCTGCCAGATTGCGGCAGGAATCGCGTAGAACCAGTTGAGTAGGGAGTTCTTTCTTGCCGGGTTTGATTTCGCGCTCTGCCATCATTTCAACCAGCATACGGGTGGCTTCGCGTCCCATCTGTTCCAACGGCTGGCGGACAGTAGTCAGGCCGGGCATGGTTTGACTGGACTGGAATATATCATCAAAGCCGACTATGGAGATATCGCCGGGAATTTTTAATCCCTGATCGCGTACCGCATTCATGGCGCCAAATGCCATCATGTCATTGGAGGCGAAAATGGCGGTTGGCCGGTTCGATAGAGAGATTAGTTTTAAAGCCTTCTCATATCCGGTGGTTTGTTCAAAATCACCTTCCACGATCCATTCCTGTTCAACCCCTAATGAATGCTTCTGCATTGCTTCCTGATACCCTTTAAGCCGTTCCTGCGAACACCCCAGATCCATGCTGCCGGTGATCAATGCGATGCGGCTGTGCCCCTGTTGGATCAGGTATTCCGTGGCGTCAAAAGCGCCCTGGAAATTGGTGGCTCCCACGGCGGGACCGCGATCGTCAATGCCCTGGTGGTCGACCAGTACGTAGGGAAAATTGAGCGAGCGCAGTTTTTCAAGATATTTGGCCGGATTGCGCGGCAAAATTAGGATCACGCCGTCAACACCGCTCTGTATTAGTGAGGAGATATAGCCGGATTCTTTGGTTTCGCGCCGGTGAGTGGTATAGAGCATCAGGTTGTAATGGGCTGTCTCCAGCTCCATGTCAATGCCGCGGATGATCTCTCCAATATAGGCTGTCCCCAGGTCAGGGATCAACAGGCCGATAACGTGCGATTTTCCGCTGACCAGGCTTCGGGCGCTGCGGTTGCCTACAAAGCCCAACCGGTCGATCACTTCTTTTACTTTCTCGCGGGTTTCTTCCTTCACATTGGGTGAATCATTGATCACCCGGGATACAGTGCCATAAGAAACGCCGGCTTCGCGGGCAACATCAATGATGGTTATTGAATTGAAAGGTGCGTGAATGGGATCTTTTGCCATGGATAACGTCGCTTTCTATGTAAACGTTCACATCTGATTTTATCTTTTTTACCTGTAATGTCAACAGCCGATTTGCCATACCGGCATAACGGGTTGCTCGATTCCTGGTACTTTTAAAGAAAGAAATTGAGCTTGTTTCATACTAAAATAGACTCACAGATAAATCTTTCCATATCAAAATTCACTTCTTCCAGAGGTTGACCATGGGTAAATATTTCGCGGGAATTGAAGCGGGCGGCACAAAATTTGTATGCACAGTGGCTTCCGGGCCGGGTGAGGTGATCGCCCAGGAACGGTTTCCCACCACAACACCACTCGAAACCATCGGGCGCACGATCCAATTCTTCCAACCTTACACAGAAAATAGGGAACTGATCTCTGCCGGCATCGCCACATTTGGACCTGTTGATCTGGATAAAAAGTCCGGCACCTACGGGTATATAACGTCCACTCCCAAGCCGGGCTGGGCACAGGCTGACCTGTTGGGCGCGATCCGCGATGCCCTAAAAATCCCCTGCGGTTTTGATACTGATGTCAACGCGGCCGCATATGGCGAGTACTATTGGATCCCCGAAAATCGCGATCTTGACCCACTGCTGTATATCACTGTGGGAACGGGTATCGGGGTCGGCGGTATTGTCAACGGTCGGACCCTGCACGGTTTGATCCATCCTGAAGCCGGGCATATGTTCATCCCCCACGATCGCACGGTTGACCCGTTCCCCGGGATTTGCCCGTTCCATGAAGACTGTATGGAAGGACTGGCATCAGGACCATCCATGGCAAAACGCTGGGGTCAGCCGGCTGAGACCCTTCCGGATGACCACCCCGGATGGGACCTGGAGGCGAAATATATCGGCTTCCTTATTTCCAACTTGATACTGAATTTTTCTCCGAAACGGGTGGTGCTGGGTGGAGGCGTCCCACAGCATGCCGGCTTTATCCCGAAGGTACGTAAACTGGTGCAGCAGCAATTGAACGGCTATATCCAGGCGCCGAAAGTGACTGAAACCATTGAAGAGTTAATTGTGCCGCCGGCGTTGGGAAATCAGGCCGGAGTGATGGGAGCCATCGCCCTGGCCAGGATCGCGGTGGAATAACGGTATGGAATTAGAACCTTTTAAACTCGAACCTCAATATCGTGACTATATTTGGGGCGGTGACCGGCTGCGCCCGGGGCACATGCCCACGGCGGAAGTGTGGGCTGTTCACGAGGGGAACAGGATTTTAGATGGAGAAATGGCTGGTAAGACTCTGGCGGACCTCGTGACTCAATTTGGCGTTGACTTGGTTGGCGCGAAAGTCACCCGCCGGATTGGCAACCGGTTTCCCATTCTTATCAAGCTGCTCGACTGCAACCAGTGGCTTTCGCTTCAGGTGCATCCCGATGACAAACAGGCAGAAGTACTGGAAGGCGCCGGTCAACTCGGAAAAACGGAAGCCTGGTATTTCTTTGACACGACGGAAAACGCGGAGATCCTGTGTGGAACCCGCGATGGAATCACACCGGCTGATATTGAACGATCGGTCAAAGACGGCACAATGCTGGCTTGCGCCAACCGCGTACAGGTCCGCAAGGGTGATTATGTGCTCATCCCGGCCGGAACCATCCACGCGTTGGGCCCAGGGATGCTTGTGTATGAAGTGCAGGAAAGCTCAGATATCACCTACCGCGTGTTTGACTGGAATCGCCCGGCCAGCGCCGGTCGCAAACTTCATATTGAGCAATCCATCCGGGTGATCAACCCCACTCTGAGTGCACGAATTCAGTCATCAACAGACGCGGCAGAGACGAAACTGGTCACCTGTGATTACTTCACCCTGGAGAAAATCGTGCCAACCGAACCGGTTACAGCGAATACAGCCGGCGGATCCTTCCACGCGTTGACGGTGATCGAGGGAAGAGCACACGTGGACGGGAACGGGTGGTCGGTGACGCTTGAAACGTATGAAAGCCTGATCATTCCTGCCTGTACGGGCGAGTACACAATTCAAAAACAATCAGGCTGCCTGCTCCTGAGAGCCGCAGCCTGATACATCTTGTTATTTATCGGGATAGGTCTAGAGCATCAGAGCGGGTAGTTTTTCAGCCCACGCGTTGATCTCACCCCAATTGCGGTAATCGCCATTGGTTTCCTTGATCATGTTTTCAATGATCATCCGGTCAAGGAAACTTAAGCGGCTGGTGTCCATTTTTCCGCCGAATAGGCCATTTTCCACCGGTTTGACGATCTGCGTAACCGGTTCAACATAACCGGCCACTTTCGCCCGGTTTTCTTCGGTGTCATCTTTAAGGGTCAGGCTGGTGGTGAAGAAGGCGGTAGGGACTTTTTCCAGTGCGGCTTTATTGTTGGTCACGAAATTCTTCGCCTCGGGTACCCAGTTTCCCATGCGGATAAGGCTGCCGACTACTACAGCCTGGTAAGCTGATAGATCTTTGACATTCTTGATCTGTTCAACAGTTACATCGGCGCCGCTATTGCTCAAAACATCGCCTATGGCTTTGGCAACTTCTGAGGTAGAACCGGCTTTGCTGGCATATGCTACTAGAACTTTCTTCATTTTTCCATTTCCTTCAGATTTCTTCTCGAAAAAATCCACACTGGGTGGGATGGTCGCCGCGGCACCAAGTCCACCGCAGGCCAGGACCAATGCTCCGGTGGCGATTCCGGCAGTTTTCAAAAATTGGCGCCGGCTGACTTTCTTTTTTTCACTCATATCTTCCTCCAAATTTGAACGCATTTGAATTAGTGAACAGTGTTCTTGTGATGGCAAAAAAATTGAACCTGTTTGAATACTATTTATTTCCGGTTTGAGTGACGCCAAGACGGATAAATTTCTTGACGATTTCCCGCGACATCGGGTCAAACTCGCTGACACAATTGCGGTACATGCTGATCTTCAGCATGCAGATGCCATGCATAATGAACCAGGCCAGGTAGCGGTATTCCAGCAGTGTTATACCCTTCGGTAGAATGAATTCACCGCTTTCCACGGCTTCGCGGATCATATCGGTGAGCACCATGAAGCGTGAATCTGCTTCCGTCTCAGCTAAATTATCCGGTGCGCCAACCGTGGAATTGAACATCAACTGGTACAGTTCGGGTGACTGGTTGCTCATGTCCATGTAGGCCATGGAAGCCTCCAGCAAACGTTCCACCTGGTTGAAGTTACCACCCATCCGGCGCAGAAAAATTGATTGCATTTCGTTCCAGCCCTCCAGCCGAAGCGCCTCAATGATCTCTTCCTTATTGTTAAAGTACTTGTACAGAGCGGAAGGGGAGTAATCGACCTTTTCGGCAAGGGTGCGTATGGAGAGGGCGTCAATACCCTCATTGCGTACGATTTCGCGGGCGGCATCAATGATGCCCTGGCGGGTCTTTTCAAAGCGGCGATTCTTGGGAGACGGTGTATTCATAGTAAACACTGTACGCATATTATATGACGTACATCCTGGTTGTCAAGGGGGTTCAAGTACCAGTTTTCGTTTTAATTTGCGTTTGATGATAGGATTATATTTCCGGATGGTGGGAAAAATTATTTGACAGATGCCTGCAATCGTGATAATATTTTGCCTGCAAGTGATGCGGGCGTGGTTCAGTTGGTAGAATGTCTCCTTGCCAAGGAGAAGGTC
>CAYQTY010000187.1:0-2366 GCA_964420535.1 uncultured Leptolinea sp.
TGGAGCACGGTCATTACAACTTCAAGAGCGGATTTCTTTTTCTGTGGATGGATATCCACAGGAATGCCACGTCCGTTATCAGAGACTGTGACAGAGCTGTCTGCATTGATAATAATTTCAATGCTATTACAGGAGCCAGCAAGTGCTTCATCGATGGAGTTATCAACAACTTCATAGACCAGATGATGAAGAGCTTTAATATCTGTTCCACCAACATACATACCAGGGCGCCGGCGAACGGCTTCCAATCCTTCAAGAACCTGAATATCTTTTGCGCCATACGAAACTTCTTCAGTCTGCATGATGAATCCTTATGAGAAAGTCTATTTCTAGTTACAAATTTACGGAAGGATTGCCAGCCTGGTGAAATTTGCTTTCCATCCAAACCAGTCCTTTTCGGTAGTATACGAAACTTGAAGCAATTAAACCGGTGCTGATAAACGCGTGTCCAAAAATGCCGAAAACTGTTACCCATGATGAATCAGGGGCCATTCCCCATAACAGATTCAAGCCCTGGTAGAGCAGTAATGCAGTAAGAATAAATAAACCGGTTCCTGGAAGAAAATTGCGAACCAATCGAATGCTTGTTGTTATTGATTTCCCTAATGACTGCTGATTTACGAACACACCATGGGGAGAGAAAACCAACGGCATTAAGAACCATACCATAATTAGAAATACAAGCAAAAGAACAATCTGTCCCAGTGAAACTGAAATCAAGGATAACAAAGTAACCATAAGCAGAGTAGGGAATAGAAAGATCATAATTGCTGCGATACATGCAACAGTCAGGAGACAGACCTGAATGAATGAATTTATAGAAGTTGCCAATGAAATCGGCTTTTCATTGTTGCCAGTAGACCTGGAAATGGCATAAAAATAAACAAAGCCAAGAATTAGACCGGTTATTGAAAAGAAACCCCAGGTTGCTACCGCCTGAATAGAACTCGTAACTTCAATCGTTGAAGCCATCCCCAGGGGAGTTTTTATTGGTGACATTCCCGTCATTAAACTGGGAATTCCGATTGGAAAAACCCTTAATAACGAAAAAAGATTGAAGTGGCTCAACAAAATATCCCATAATTCCGAAGTCCATTGAGTCATTTCCAGCAACTCCGGATTGGATAATTCAGGAAGATCAGAAAGAACTGCATTAACATACGGCTGTAACAAAGACTTTATCCGTAGATGAGGTCCCAGCCATAAGAAAACGTCGAGTGTCAATGGAAACAGGATCAAATAGATTCTGTTGGCGATTAAGTTAAATCCCTCAGTAATAGTACTGATAAGGCGTGGTGCAGAGTTGGTTTCGGTAAATGTGTCAGGTTCCATAACCGTATAATTTTACCACCTGTCATACGAAATTTTGTTGATAGAACATTTGATTGTAAAATCCTCGCTACAGCGATTCCTGGAAATGATAAAATCTAACTATGCCCACTTTGATGAAAAAGATAGATGCCAACAGATTCAGTGTCGTTATGGCTGTTATTTTGCTGGCATATTCAATTTCGCCTTTCATAAAAATCCCCAACCGGGAGTTGATGATGCAACTTCCAGGTTTCCTATTTCTACTCAGAGTAGATTATTCGGGTTTGGTATCCATACTTTCTGCGGGTTTGGGCGCAACTGGAATGGCCTGGCTTCTGCAATCCAGATCTGATGAGTTGAAGAATGGGAAAGAATTGGAGCATCTACTCCTACCTGCGTTAACGGCGTGGGCGATCGGTGTTCCACTTGGCGCGTTGGAGATCAACGTGCAATGGTGGGCTGTTTTTGTATTTGGCGGGATTTTACTTTCCGCTGTCTTCTTATCTGAATTCATAGTTATTGACCTTGAGGACCAACGATCTAATCTGGCAATTATCGGTCTTTCAGCGGTGGCGTACGTAGTCTATTTAATACTTTGTGTAGCATTACGTGCAGCTGCCATCCGGTTATACCTGACATTACCGGTCTATTTCATCACTGCCGGTGTGATTAGTTGGCGTGTATTAAAATTGCGTCAACAGGGTAATAATAAAATGCATTGGTCCATAGTCACGGCTGTAGTCACGTCTCAGGTAGCTATCGGGTTGCATTATTTACCTGTTCAACCAATTCAATTTGGATTGATATTGACAGGATTGTGTTACTCAATCATTGTTTTTGCCATAGCCTATGACAAAGAGACTAATTTAAAAAAGAGCTGGATGGAAGCATCTTTATTATTGACTTTGTTTTTAGGAGTGGCTTTAATTCTCCATTCATAACGTAGATAAAGTATTCACTTTGGATGATCATAAAAGATTTCCAGTCTGGTAATATTGTTAGTGGATCATCGTAACTGCGGTAATGACTTAAGTGTTATCCATTCCGTAAACTTT
>CAYQTY010000187.1:2376-6646 GCA_964420535.1 uncultured Leptolinea sp.
CATAAGGAACGAAATATGGTTTTTCTGACTTTTGTCTTATGCATCGCAGTGTCTTATTTACTTGGAGCTATCCCCTTTGGCCTTATCATAGTAAAAATCAGAACTGGTAAAGATGTCCGGGGAGTTGGATCCGGTCGCACTGGTGGAACAAATGCCATGCGCGCTGCCGGTTTAATGGCAGGATTATTGACGGCGGTGTTTGATATTTTAAAAGGCGCGGCGACGTTCTTTGTTGTGAGTTACGCAAATTCGATTATTAAGTTAAACAATGAAGAGATTATCTGGCTCCAGGTTCTATGTGGACTGGCAGCCATCATCGGTCATAATTATTCCATTTTCCTGATCTATCGGAATGAGAACGGAAAACTGCGCTTAACAGGCGGAGCCGGTGGTGCCACATGCCTGGGCGGCGCAATTGCCATTTGGCCTCCCATTATCTGGTTCATTATTGGACTTGCCCTGTTGGTTTATATCTTTATCGGGTTCGCATCAGTAACAACAATGAGCATAGCCCTCATAGCAACGGGTGTTTTTATCTACCGGGCTGCCATGGGTTACGCGTCATGGATATATGTTATTTACGGAGTTATCGCTGAATTGTTGCTGATCTGGGCGTTGCGACCCAATATAAAACGTTTGATTGAAGGCAAAGAACGGTCTGTTGGAATCCGGTCGTACATTCAACGCCGGAAGGCGGGAAAACGACCTGACTTTTACAACGGAGAAGACCTGGATTAGACCTCCGACGATTCATCCGGCTCTACATCGTCAATTTCGTCCGTGAAATCATCAGAAAAATCTTCCGAATATTCCTCTTCTATATCCAATTCTTCATCATGAGATAGTTCTGCTGAATTCTTGTCGTCAGAATCTTCCAGTGATAAGGCTGACGCCCCATTCCGCAGAAATTTCATGTAGAGAGATTTTAGATTGCGGCGATGTAAATCTTCTCCGAGCCCACCGAGGTTGACACGCGATTTTCCGCAGCTTTCTACATCAACCATACTTAATGCTTCTTCTGGATTGCGTTTCTTTGACGCTGATTTTACGGCTTTGCGGATATTGGCCAAATACGCCAGGTTTTCTTTAACAGCTCCTTCTATTTCTCCGCGAAGGATAATATCTCCGTGCCCCTGCACGATATTCTCCAAGCCCATCTTCCCGATTTGTTTGATCATTTCTCCCATAACATCAATATCACCATCGACAATGTAGGGGAGAGGCATGAAAGCGTCACCGGCAAACAAGACCCTGTCTTCTTCTATCAATACAGAAATTCCATCAGAGCTGTGTCCCGGTGTGGGCATTAGAATCAAATTCTTCTTGCCAACGCGGAGCGTCATAGTTCCCTGGCTGAATGTCAATTGGGGTAAAACAATTTTTGATTTGCTGAATAAAGCGTTATTTTGCCGGGTGACTTCCAACGCCGGAATTGCTTTTTCCTGCATCAATTTCCGACACATTGAATGAGACAACACGGTAGCGCCTGGAAAGAAGCAATTCCCCCAGGTATGATCTGCATGGTAATGCGTGTTGACAACATAACGAACCGGCATGCCCAATACTTCTTCAATATACTGCCGCATCTGAAGCGTCTCTTCAGGCATGGCTAATGTATCTATGACAACAGCCCATTGCGTACCGGTCACAGGGCCGGCAGTCATCTGTGCGTAAACTTCACTCTGGAACCAGTAAACATTTTCTGAAACACGTTCGTGTTGCATTATCCATATCCTGATTTATAGTTTAGGCGATTACCTCTTGGGATTGACGCCGAGTTATTCAAGTGCGTAGAATAGCATAAATTAATGCAAAAGTCAAAAAAAGGTGACTGTTTGATTTCAGTCACCTTTTTCCATCAGAGAACTTTACTTAAGAAGAGGCGGGTGCGCTCTTCTTTAGGATTTGTGAATAAAACTTCCGGCGGGGCTTCTTCGATAATTTGTCCGCCATCCATCAGAATTGCCCGATGTGCAGCCGCACGGGCAAACCCCATCTCATGTGAAACAACTACCATTGTCATTCCTTCTTTGGCCAGGTTGAGCATAACATCTAATACTTCCTGGATCATTTCAGGATCAAGGGCACTGGTGGGTTCGTCAAATAGCATGATCTTGGGATTCATTGCCAGAGCGCGGGCTATGGCCACACGCTGCTGCTGTCCACCAGAGAGCTGGCCCGGACGCGCATGGGCTTTATCTGGGATGCCAACTTTGTCCAGAAGGTCAAAGGCGATTTTTTCCGATTCCTTTTTTCCACGTTTCCGGACAACTCTTTGGGCTAGCATGATATTGTCAAGTACCGTGAGGTGGGGGAACAGGTTGAACTGCTGGAACACCATGCCAACTTCAGTGCGAACGGCATTGATATTTTCTGCCGAGCTTAGTGGAATGTTATCTACAATAATCAAACCTTCATCATATTTCTCAAGGCGATTTATGCAGCGTAGCAAAGTGGATTTTCCCGAACCGGAAGGTCCGATGATCATAACAACTTCGCCCTTTTGAATATCCAGGCTGACGTTACGCACGGCTTCAAGGGCGCCAAATTTTTTGGTTACATTTTCAATGTGAATAATTGGTTCCATGGCTACCTCTCAAGACGGGTTTTATGCTCAATGAAGGTGACGATCCGCGCGGAAAACAGAGTCATGGTCAGGTAAATCAAGGCGATCATGACCCATGTTTCAATCGGAATGAAATTGGCAGCCATAAACTCGCGGCCGCGTCGTGTGATATCAGCAACAGCCACCACACTGACCAGCGAGGAATCTTTCAAAAGAGAAATGAATTCATTGCCAACAGGGGGAAGAATGATGCGGACTGCCTGCGGAAGAATTACATAGCGCATGGCTTCAAAATGAGACATACCCAGGCTTCGAGCCGCTTCCATTTGTCCTTTGGGGATACTCTGAATACCGGCGCGGTAGATTTCAGCCATATAAGCCGCATAACAGAAGGTAAGACCAAGAATGGCCATACCCACCGGGTTGGCAAGATAATTTTTCAGAGGTTCAAAGTTTAGTAAATTCCCGAGGGATTGGATAACCGACGGAAAAGCGAAATACCAGAAAAGGAGTTGAACAAGCAGAGGAATTCCCCGAATAACTTCCACATAAACTGTAGAAATACCGTTTATGGACTTGTTTTTTGAAAGGCGGCCCAGGCCGATGATCAAACCAACAATGAGAACAAGGAAGAACGATACTACTGTTGTTGTAACGGAAACCCATACTCCATCCCGGACAAATAAAATAATTCTCCAGTACGGGTCACTTTGGGTTATTGAAAGATAGGCGATCAGAAAAATTACAAAAAAGACAAGTATCCACCATTTGTCAAAACGATTATTGTTTTCCCCGGGTTTGACATCGGCAGGACGACTAAGCGGGACCATACCATCAGTTTGCATTTCCATTTGTTCACCAGTCCGATAACAGGATTTTTGTGGGATTTTTTTGATTCATCTGTGTCTCCAATTATTATTAGGGCGAGGGCTTTTTAGATGATTAATTTTGCAAGTATACACCGATTCTGTATAAGGATCGGGCAGAGCGACGGAGACTCATCTTGAGGTGATCAAAGCTCCATGCTAGAATGCGCCTATGAAACAAAAATCCAGCACACCCATATTCGAATTCTCACCACATCAGATTGTATTATTTCTCTCTGCGATCTTTTTCTACATATTGGGAGCAGGGATAGCCAAATATCTTGGTGTATTCCAAAATATTCAGGAATTCTGGTATGGATTGATTTTCATTACTCTTCTTTCTGCCAGTGGTTTTTTCTTTCATCATTACTTTGACCCAAAACAGTTGAAAATTGCCAATCAGTCAGAGGATGGTCTGAATAAAAGCCGTCAATATTTATTGGCTGGACTCGCGTTGTTGATGACGGGTAGTGTTATTGCTTATTCGTTAGTTGTTTTTTCCAGAATAGACGCTATCGCGATTGTATTTACCGCGTTTATTTTTATTGTCGCTTTTTTATATGCCATACCTCCAATTCGATTGGCAGAAAGGGGATACGGTGACCTTGTTTTAATTCTTTCCATCGCGTTCATTCATCCGGCTCTGGCTTTTACCATCCAGTCTGGTGAGTTGCATAATCTTCTTGTATTCATTTCAGGTCCATTATTTTTCTTCCTTATGGCAATGTTTGTTTCTACCGGGTTGACTGATTATCTGCAGGACATGATAGGAGGGGAAAAAAACCTGGTGATCATGCTTGGTTGGAAGCTTGCGATGATCCTACATGACTGGTTTATT
>CAYQTY010000187.1:6656-7006 GCA_964420535.1 uncultured Leptolinea sp.
GTTGTGGCATTTTTTCAAGGTCTTCCATGGAAAATTATCTGGACTACGTTGGTACCGCTTCCGGTATTCATTTTTACGATGTATGAGATACATAGGATAAGAGATGGAAATAAACCACGTTGGAAGGTACTGACATTTAGTGGTTACTCAGGAACCGGATTAATGTTGTACGGTATATTGTTTATGTTATGGTTCGGATGATACAGTAGTAGTGAAAAGGAGGCAATATGCCATTATCACAAAACATTCCAGCTCCGGATTTCACACTTGAGGATGAAACGGGTAATACACACACATTAAGTAGTTACAAAGGAAAAACAGTTCTCTTGTATTTTTATCCAAAAGATGAC
>CAYQTY010000188.1:0-7005 GCA_964420535.1 uncultured Leptolinea sp.
ATACAGGCGGTTGGTGGTATCCAGATTCCAGGAGTGCAGCCGGGTGCAGGGTTCATCCGGAATATGCTTTTTGAAACCTTTATTAATTGCCTGGTCGACCAGTGCATCACGGTCGGCGACAAAGAGAATCTTGCCATCGTCCATAAAACCATCTCTGCCCTGGAAATTGAAAAAGGTGACAACCTCGGCGCGATGAGCGCCATGCTCGATGCCTTGCAGTCGAAGGAAAAACTGACCTTGCGTGAGCGGTTTATGCGCTGGCTCTTCTCACTGGCATCCCGGTTAATGCCTCGGTAACCATGACATTCCAAACCCGCAATAATGTTCCCACAAACAAATTCTTACTTCGTCCCGCCGCCGCGGGTGACCTGAACGCGCTTTCCACATTTTTCAAAGGCAAGGTAAATATTCAGCATCACCTTGACTGGCGTACGTCGTTGGAATGGATTGGCTTTCAGCCATATTATCTGCTGCTGCGTCAAAATGAGATTCTGGCCGTTATGGCTGCGCCGGTTGACCCCGAAGGCGTCGCCTGGATCCGGGTATTCGGCGCGGTGAAAGAAATACCTCCGGAAAAGTTGTTTCCCATACTGCTGGAGCGCTGCCTGAAAGATCTTGACCGGGGTGAGAACCGCCCGATGCTTGCCGCGCTGGGGCTGCAGGACTGGTTTAAAATCACCCTGGAAACTCACAATTTTGTTTTACGTCAACAGATCGTAGTGCTCGGCTGGGACTTCAAACTTCCGCCGGAAAGGGAAGTTCCCTCGAATCTGGCGATTCGCGTTATGACCGTTCAGGATCTCCCCGCTGTTGCCGCCGTGGATAAAATTTCGTTTAAACCTCTCTGGCAAAATTCTCTTGACGCGCTTATGCTGGCCTTTCAAAAAGCATCGCTTGCTTCAGTAGCCACACTCGATAACAGGATTATCGGGTATCAGATCAGCACATCTACACCGATCAATACCCACCTTGCCCGCCTGGCCGTCAACCCGGAATATCAGCGGAAAAACATCGGGTACGCGCTGGTGAGAGATATGCTGGTTTCCAGCCTGAAACTCAATTGCTGGCAGGTGACCGTCAACACACAGGGGGATAACACGGCGTCTCTGTCACTGTATGATTCGCTGGGTTTTACATTGACCGGTGAAAGCTTTCCGGTCTTTGTGCATGAAGACCCTGTCACAACTATATAAAATTAAATTTTTTGATTCCATTATTTCATAAAAGCTTGTATGGTATATCGAAAACACCCTTAACCTCGGGTAGAATTCAAAGACGATATTACGTTGCCAGGAGACAGAATGAGCAGAAAGCAAGAATTAAAAGCGCTGCGTGCTTCAGATCGACGCAAGCAAAACTGGATCACGATAGGCATTATCGCTCTAGGTGCATTGTTGATTGCCGGAGTCTTAATTTGGCCGTCTGTGCAAAGGAAAATTGTTAAACCTGTACCGCGCCCCAACGCAGATTATTTGACGATGGGCGATAAAAACGCCAAAGTTAAGGTCGAAGAATTCTCCGATTTCCAATGTCCCTTCTGCGGACAGTTCGCTCTGAAACAGGAGCCGGGAATTGTAAAAAAATATGTTGAAACCGGAAAGATACAGCTTACCTTTGTACCCTTTTCATTTTTAGGGCCTGAATCGGTTAAAGCAGCGGAAGCCGCCTACTGCGCGGCGGACCAGGGCAAGTTCTGGGAATACCATGACATGATCTTTGAAAGTCAGCACGGCGAAAACCAGGGCGCGTTTACCCGCAACCTCTTCGTTCAGTTGGCCAAAGATCTGTCTCTGGACTCTGCTAAATTCGAAGAATGCGTGGACAACAGTACCCACGCGCAGAAAGTGACAGACAACCTGAAATATGGCCAGGAAAAAGGTGTAAATGGCACCCCGTATTTCCTCGTAAATGACAAACTTGTAGATTCATCTCAGCTTGAAGCGGCGATTGAAGAAGCGCTTGCAGCGAATTGATGAGCTCGTGCTAATGTAATTAAGACGGTCTTCGAAATGAAGACCGTCTTTTTTTTCTACAGGGCAATGAAGGTGAATAACCAGGTGATGACAGGCGCAAGTATCAGCGCCGGGAGAAGATTGGCTGTTCGAATTTGTTTGATCTCGAGAAAACTGCTGATTGCGATAGAAGCCAGAATGATTCCTCCTACAGCTGTCAGCTCGTTGATCATCGCATTGGTTAGCAGGCTTTGAACCTGTGAGGCGAAGAGTGAGATAAGTCCTTGATATACAAACACCGGCAGGCTTGAGAAGGCTACACCAATCCCCAAACTGGAAGCAAACGCCATTGAGGCGAAACCATCCAATACAGATTTCACAGCCAGGGTGCTGATCTCGCCTGACAGTCCGTTTTGAATCGCGCCCAGAAGAGCCATCGGCCCGGAACAATAGATCAAAGACGTGGAGAGAAAACCCCGCACAAATCCGCCGTTCGCAAGCGTGTCATCCGTTTTCTTCGGGAGCAGCCGGTTTTCCAGCCGTGTGGTTATCTTCACCAGTCCGGATTCGATATCCAACCATTCCCCTATCACCACGCCTCCCAGAATAGAAAGCAAGGGGATTATGGCGTTCTCTGTTTTCAGGAACAATTGGATCGCGAACAGTGCCGTAAACATCCCCAGTACAAGGATGACAGATTGTTTGATCTTCTCCGGCAGCCGCGACCCCAAGGCCATTCCAAGCACACTTCCAATGACAATAGCCGCGCTATTAAGCAGGGTGCCGCTGATCACAGTTACTACTTAGCCTGACTGGGTGAAGCCGGATTGGATGTTTTCAATTCAAACAATTCGAGCACAAACAGAAGTGACGAAAGGCGGTTCAGGTACGCATTAATATAGGGATTTTTCAAAAGTCCCTTATCTGTCATTTCAACGGTACGTCTTTCCGCCCGCCGGGATATTGCGCGCGCGTTATCCAACGCGCCGCCACCCGGCGTATCCCCTGACATTAAAAAACTACGCGGTGCTTCAACCATTGCGGTAATCGCGTCTGCCTGTTCTTCCAGCCATTTAACCTGTTCTTCGCGGATCGTGCGGAAACGTTCCGCCTGATCCAGGTCAGAAGCCACCTCACCCATCATTCCACTCAGGTCACGCTGTATATGCAGCAAAATATCTTTGATCTGCGGTACGGCAGATAACCCGCGTGCCAAACCCAGCGCCGCTGATGTTTCATCCAATGTGCCTAACGTCTCAAAGCGCAGGTCATATTTCTTCAAACGGCCTTTACCAATAAAGGTCGTTGATCCGTCGTCACCTTTACATGTATAGAAGGGGCTCATCAATCCGCCTTTTCGTACCGCATTACCCGATACAGATACCAGAATTTATCTTTCGGGAAACCCTCTCGAACTTCAGGCTCCCAGATGAAATCATCTTCCGCGGAATATTTCACCAGGAGTTTGTCTTTGCGTTGAATGCTCTCCGCATACTCTTCAATCCTGTCAGGGTGGTTATCTTCGATCAATTGAACAATGACCCGGTTTCGCACCTGATGCCGGTAAGCGGATGACGGTTCGTTGCCGTCATGCGCGAGGCCCAGAATGAAATCTCCCCAGAGCCGCATTCGCATACGGGCTTCCTGTTGACATTTATTAGCCCAGGCTACTTTCCAGTGGTTACGGATCTGGTCAATTTGGTCCAGGCTGGCCGCCACGTCACCATCCATGTTCGCAGATTGCAGCCGTTTCTGGGCAAGCATCACACCGCCAGCAGAGAGTGAGATATCCGGCAGGTGGCGGATGACATCGTTGGATAGTAAAAATGTTTCCAGTTCTGGAACGGAGTTCTTTATATATGAGATATCTTTAGTTAATGTTTCAGACATACTGTCATCCAAAACAGATCAGTTTTACTTCGCGGGAGCCGGTGTGAGAGTGTCTTTTACCACCGGTTTAAGAGCCAGATACCAGTCTTGAATGTTGTTGAACCGGTCACATGTATCATACAACGGCCCCATGCGGATGCCGCCGATCGCGTTGTCTGCACCCCAGGTAAACATCGGGTAGAACATGGGGATAGCCGGCAATTCATCTTCAAAAATCATCTGAAAATTGCGGTACAGGCGGGTTCGTTCATCAACATCAGTGGTGATTCTAGCCTGTTCCAGCATTTCACTGGCCACCCGGTGATCCCACTGAGAATAATTCTGACCGCCGGTGGATTGAACCTGGTCCCAAAACGGATATGGATCGGGATCGGGTGACCGCGAAAAATTGAAATCGACAAGGGCCGCCTGATAGGTTCGCGGATTTAACCGGTCATTCAGGATGGAGTCGTACGGAAGTACTTCGATGGTGACCTGAATTCCAACATTCGCCAGGTCCCGTTGAATGGCACCGGCCAGGTTCTTGTGTTTTTCGGTATCGGGTACAGTCAACGTGAATTTCAGGAAGACTTCTTTTTTAGAGCGGACGGTATCCGCCTCACCGGCCAATACCCATCCTTTTTCCTTCAGATCACGTTTGGCGATCTCCGGGTCGTAGGCTACCGGTTGAATTTTATCGTAATGCGCCCAGGTACCCGGGAAAATGGGACCATCCGCGATGACCGCCTGCCCCTGCAGAAGATTATCGATCATCCACTGACGGTTGAGGCTGCGCAATATGGCTTTGCGGATTTCCACCTCTTGAAGGAATGGAACTTCCGTGTTCTTCAGGTTAAGAAGCAGTATGGTCATTTCCGGTTTTCGGCCGGTGTACAGCCCAAGATTGGGGAATTTTAGCGCCTGCGGGAGTACGTCAGGTGTCAATTGACTGATACCCTGGGCGCGGTTTTCTTTATACGCGGTAATTGCCCCAATCGAATCCGGATAAAACAGGAAAACCACCTGTGAAAGGTTGGGTTTTTGCCCGTGATAATCTTTATACGCCCGCAAAACCAGACCGGTGATGTTGCCGTTGTCCACGATAAGGCGTTCAAACTGGAATGGACCGGTACCAACCGGCTGCAAATTGAACGGCGCATTGACAAACGCGTCACCGGTAACTGAACCAAGCAGATGTTTGGGAAGAACGCCAAAACTGACATAATCAAGGAAAGGAGAAAAAGCCTCTTTCAACTTGAACTGAATATTCCGGCCGGATCCCTTTACTTCCACGGTCTTCCAGAAGTCGCGCAGATCAGTGGATTGCGAAGGATTCCCCTGGCGTAACATATCAACCGTATAAACAACATCATCCGCGGTGACCGGTTGACCGTCATGCCATTTCAAATTCTCACGCAGGGTGAAATTGTAGGTTGTGCCGTCTTTTGAAATACCCCACGCTTCCGCCATATCGGCAACCGGCAGGCCGCGGGAATCAAAACGGATAAGCCCGCTGAAGATCAGGCGGTCAATGTCACGATCCGGCTGATTCTTGCTATCGAGGAGGGGATTTAACCGCTGAAGATTGCCAACCACGGCTTCCGTGTATATACCACCCTGTGCGGGTCGGGGTGTGGCTTCAGCCGTAAGAGTGTCTTTCTGCTCACCCAATAGCAAAATCCCGACGACGAGGCCGGTGAGGAAAATGATTACGAATTGCCAGCGAAGGTTTTTCATCATAATAGAAAAAGGGCGCGCGCTTCAGGCATTGGAGCGTCGCCCTTTATATTCGCGCAAATATGGGAATATATTCCGGGAACTATTTGCTAACGATGATGGTGACCAGTGTAAGGACAACAAACAATACACTTAGAACGATCGTGATCCAGAATAGGGTCTTTTCAATACCACGGCGGGCCGAGAAAACGCCACCCGTATCGGCGCCGGTCAATCCACCGAGGCCAACGCCCTTATTCTGAAGAATGATGCTTATGATCAATGTCACCGAGATTATAATCAGCGCGATATCAAAATATGTCGACACGTTTAGCCTCCTAAAACAAAACACGATTATACCTTTAGATGGAGAAAACCGTCAAACAAATATGGAAGAAATCAGCCTGAATCTCCACATCCATACCCGCTATTCTGATGGGAGCGGCTCACACGAAGATGTTGCCCGCGCCGCGTGCGAAGCCGGTCTGGACGTGATCATCACAACCGATCACAATGTACTCGCAGACGGCAAAGAAGGATATTACACCTTTGACGGCAGGCGCGTCTTATTACTGGTGGGAGAAGAAGTTCACTACCAGGCGCGCCACCCTCAAAAGAACCACCTGCTGGTGTTCGGCACCAACCGGGAAATGGCCACATACGCGCCGGATGTTCAGAATCTGATCGATCAGGTTAGGTCAGCCGGTGGAAGCAGTTTTATTGCCCACCCGGTTGACCCTGCCCTGCCCATGTTTGGCGAGGGTGATATTTCGTGGGAAGCATGGTCTGTTCACGGCTATACCGGTATTGAATTATGGAATGGATTTAGTGAATTGAAATCCGTTGTGACGAACAAACTCGACGCTATATGGTATGCCTTTTTCCCGCAATATATGGCACATGGCCCCTTACCGCAAACCCTCAAGATATGGGATAACCTTCTGGCAGCCGGGAACAAAGTGGCTGCCGTGGGAGGGTCAGACGCGCATGCCCTGCACAAATCCATGGGACCTATCCATAAGATCATCTTTCCGTATCAGTTCCATTTCTCCGCGGTAAACAACCACCTGATACTCCCCAATCCGCTGCGCGGAGACCTGGCGTACGACCGGGGCGCCATTCTTACAGCCCTTGCCCGCGGAAATAATTTTGTTGGTTATGATCTGCCGGCATCCACCCGCGGTTTCCGGTTTTCCGCCCACAATCTTCACGGGAATGCCATTATGGGTGATGAGATCACCCTGGAAGATGGTGTAACCCTGCAGGTCAAATTGCCCGCGAACGCCGAATTACGCCTGCTCTGTGATGGTGACGTAGTGAGGGAATGGAAAAACTCATCCACCGGGGCGCACATCACAACCCGCCCCGGTGTGTATCGCGTTGAAGCCTACACGCAATTCCTCGGGAAACAGCGTGGTTGGATTTTTAGCAATCCTATCTACGTGCGCCCCAACAAAACCCGCCGGAG
>CAYQTY010000189.1:0-2770 GCA_964420535.1 uncultured Leptolinea sp.
TTGGATTGATCACCGGTACGATGATGAATTGATCCAATTCTTGAGATCAAACGGCGAGACCCGAGGCTATTCCAATTACTGGGTGGCGTATCCGCTGGCATTTCTCAGTAATGAAGAAATTCTCTTCGCGCCGCGATTACCGTATCATCAGGACCTGCGATATACCAGCCGTGATGACCGCATCCCCGCGTATACAGAAACCGTCGACGCGTCACCGAGGACGGCCTATATCACTACATTCAACCCCACGCTGGATGAAGCTCTGGCCAGAGGTTTTACCCGATTGGGTGTGACATGGCAGGAAAAAACTATCGGTGATTTTCATATTTTCTACGCGTTAAGCAGTCCGGTCAAGCCGGCTGATATCCAGAAAGAATTGACTCCTCTCACAGAATAAGAAAAAATGACCTCTCCCGAACTCGTCTCTTCCTCAGAAAAATCCAACCGGGGATTCCAGCTTCTTTTCCCTGTACTTATGCTGTTGATGGTATTTCTTGTCGCGTCACGGTCACCGGTTGATTCTGACCTGTGGTGGCATTTGCGCAGCGGTCAGGTGATGGCTGAAACAGGACGCCCATTGGTAACCGATGTGTTCTCCTATACCCGAGAAGGGCAGACCTGGGTCAATCACTCGTGGTTGGGCGAGGTCGTTTTATTCGGTTTGTACCAATTTGGAGGGTGGACTGCCATCTCTGGCTGGATGGGTGTGATGGCTGTACTGGCGGCTGTTTTCCTCTGGTGGCAAACCAGGGGAGTCCCGTATGCAAAGGCTGGTTTTGTGCTTTTTGCCAGCGTAGTTTGCGCTCCACTCTGGACGCCGCGCCCCCAATTTTTCTCACTGGTGTTGCTGGCTCTTCTTGCGTGGTTGGTCAATCGTTGGCTGTCACGGGGAGGGTGGGCCATCTGGTTCTGCCTGCCACTGTTTATTCTGTGGTCCAATCTTCACGGCGGATATGTCACTGGCATACTTTACCTTCTGGCGTTCGCGGCGGGATTGCTGATTGACGCGCTAACCCGTGATTGCGAAGAGCGAAGGGGAGATCTAAGAAAAGCAGGTATTCTCTCTCTGGTTGCGGTTGGCGGGTATCTCGCGTCCGCTGTCAACCCGAATGGTTACCGGATGTGGCTAATTCCGTTTGAGACAGTCGGCGTGAGTGTTCTGCGGCAATTTATTCAGGAATGGAGTTCGCCTGACTTCCATTCGATTGAATCATGGCCGTTTGCCCTGTTTATCGTGTTGATGATCTTCTGCCTGTCACGTCAGAGAAATAGAACCTCATTCCGTCACATGTTCCCGGCATTATTATTTATCCTGATGGGACTGTATGCCCGTCGGAATATGGCAGCCGCGGCTATCGCGGGTATCGGCATTTTGATGGATGCCTGGAATTCCATGCCGGTGGGTGACTTTTTCACGCGTTTGATCCCGTCCGAATGGTCGGATTGGATAGCGCGCTACCGGGCCGAGCAAAAACAACTCAGCGACCGTCAGAAGAAATTGATGAACCTGATATTAACTGGAATGCTGGGACTGGCCTGTTTTATCAAACTGGCTATAGTCGGATATCCGGGGATGATGGGAGTTTATGAGGCCAGACACTTCCCAAAGGAAGCTGCGTTATTCATGCAGAAGAATCCAGCTTTACACGAAGGCAGGCTTTTCAATTCGTATAATTGGGGGGGATACCTGATCTGGAAAGATCCCGAAACAAAAGTATATGTTGACGGCCGGACAGATCTGTTCGGGGATGAAATTCTGGGAGAATGGATGACGATCGCGCAGGCTGGCGATGGGTGGCAGGATTTACTGGGCAAATGGGACGTCACCCGGGTGATCATAGAACCTACCCGTCCATTAGCCTCTGCATTGACCTCAAACGGATGGGTGGAACGTTACCGTGATACACAGGCTGTTGTTTTTGATCGGGAAAAATAATGTCAGTTGTTACGCGTTGTACCTCTGGAGCGATGAATTATAATCCTGGCAACTACGCCGAATCGGGAGAATGACTTGAGGAAATATCGGGATTTGCAGATCTGGTTGGTATCCGCCCTGGGGTTGGTCATTTTTCTTGTTGCGTTGACATATGCCAACCATTATTACGCTGTACGTAATCCCGGAGGGACAGATTTTCTTGTTCACTGGGTGGGATCGCGCGCTCTGGTGATTGACGGGATCAGCCCGTACAGTGATGAAGTGGCAGGCCGTATCCAGACCATGGTGTATGGCCGCCTGGCTCAGGCAGGGGAGCACCAACTGCGCGTAGCTTATCCCTTGTATAGCATCTCCGTATTTTTGCCGTTCGCGTTGATCCCTGATTTTAATCTGGCCCGTGCTGTGTGGATGTCTGTTTCAGAGCTGGCGCTCGTTGGGTTGGCGATATTTTCCATGCGTCTGGCCGATTGGAAACCCGGTTTTGGTCTGACTGTCGGATTTATTCTTTTCTCAATATTCTGGTATCACGGTATCCGGCCGTTGATCAATGGGAATGCGGTTATTCTGGTGGCGTTTTTATTGGTCGCCGGGCTAATGGCATTACGCAACAGGGCGGATGAACTGGCCGGTGTTCTTTTCGCCTTTATGACCATCAAACCACAACTGGCACTGGTGTTTGTTTTGTATATGACCTTCTGGGGAATATCCAATCAACGCTGGCGTATGTTGGGATGGTTATTCGGTACCGTAGCCATATTAACCGGCGTAGCCACCCTTTTGATTCCGGATTGGATCCTGCAGAATCTGCGCGAAGTGGTTCTATACCCTAAATAC
>CAYQTY010000189.1:2780-4791 GCA_964420535.1 uncultured Leptolinea sp.
GCCCGGGACTCCCGCTGCCATTTTTGCTGATTGGCTTCCGGCTACCGGAGCGCGGATCGGGATGGCGGTTTCCGCTATTTTGGTCATCATCTTGATCGTTGAATGGTTCCTTTCCCGGCGGTTTGAATTCCGCGGATTTATGTGGACAGTTTGCCTTACCCTGACGGCATCACAATGGATCGGCATCCAGACCGATCCCGGGAACTTTATTATTCTCCTCCCGGTACTGGCTTTACTCTTCTCCACCCTGGACGAACGTTTTCGTCATATGGGCCGGTATTTCGTCTGGTTTCTGATGGTTGTATTGACCGCAGGTTTGTGGTGGATGTTCATTTCAACCCTGTCATATTCTTACCAGCCAATCCAGAGTTCGGTAATGTTCTTCCCGTTAGTCGGATTATGTTTTGTGCTTCTTTATTGGGTCCGGTGGTGGGTCATCCGGCCGTCAACACTCTGGTTTGACCAGATATCCAGGCGAGGTTGATCTGCGGCGGTTTTCGGCGCATCCCCTTGTTGGTATTATGACCGGAGCGGCTGTCATCCGGCTTCTGGGCGTTACCACCCGCGGAATTCAATACGACGATGCGTTCAGCATTTTACTGGCTGGACGGTCAATCCCAGAAATTATTTCCGGCACGGCAGCGGATACAATGCCGCCCCTGTACTACCTGATCCTGCACTACTGGCAAATGGCCGGCAGGTCAGTTCCTTTTTTACGGCTTCCCGGAATCCTTTTCAGCCTGGGGATTGTTTTTCTGACGTATATCATGGTTGAGAAAGCCGTCAACCGGGAAGCAGCTGTCTGGTCTGCGTCCATCCTGGCTGTCTCACCGCTGCAGTTCTACCACGCGCAGGATATTCGCATGTACAGCCTGGCTACACTCCTGATCCTGGGATGGAATTGGGGCGCGTTGGAAGTCAACCGCATTGACCATCCGCGGGAATTGCCGGTATGGAAATGGATTTGTCTGGTTCTATGCGGGACCGGGGCTTTATACAGTCACGCGCTGGCAGGATTTGGGTTGTTGGCGCCTTATGTATATTTTGTATGGAAAAGAAAGTGTAAACACCTGGTTTGGATGGGAGCGGCTGGAGCGGTTACCCTCGGTTTATATCTGCCCTGGCTGGCCATGGTTCCGGGGCAGATCGCCAAGGTACAGAAAGCCTTCTGGACCCCCGTTCCCGGCATAGTGGAAATTTTGCAGGCTGTCATCATGGCTTTTGGAGATATTCCCGCGCCGCCCATAATACTGGGGATCGTTTTGTTCGCCGCTATCTGCGTGACTGTTCTATCCACGATATGTCTGTTTAGAAACCGCGGAAATAACGGCGGGCTCCTTTTTTTCACGTTGATGATGCTTATGCCGCCGGTATGCCTTTACTCTCTGTCGTATCTTATGAGGCCGATGTTTGTCCCCCGTGCGTTTTTAAGTGCCTATGTTGGTTTGGCGGCAGTGTTGGGGATACTTCTCTCACGTTCACGGGCGGTGGAAAAATACATCATCGGCGGGTTGATTGCCCTGTGTGCCATCTGTACTTTGCCATATTCCATCTCGTTTGACAGATTCCCACGGTCAGATTTTAAAAACGCAACTCAGTTTCTTGAACAAACTGTCGGGCCGCGCGGTATTATTTTGCATGATAACAAGCTCAGTTACTTTCCTTCAAAAGTCTATAAACCGGGATTAGACAGCCGTTTTCTGGCCGATGAACCCGGTTCCGCCAATGACACTCTGGCACTAACAACGATGAAAGCCATGAATATTGAAGCCTATACCAACATTGAAGATGCGGTTCGGGGATATGAACGCGTATTTTTTGTGGTTTTTGCTCAAACGATTGAGGAGTATTCCTTCGCCGGAGGACACCCGGTGATACTGTTTTTATCAAATAAAGCGGGTGATCCGGTCAAACATGAATTCGGGGACCTGTTGATTTTGGAATACGCTCCGGTGAAATAATGCAGATGAGACGACGGGATTATTTCATTCAATACTTACTGGCACTGATC